>NZ_JBWMAX010000080.1:0-1656 GCF_056521385.1 Rhodoferax sp. RT5P35
CAAGCTGTTTGCGCAATATGTATGCCAGTGGATAGGAGGGGTTTTCGGGCCTGTATGCGGTGGAAAACCGGGCCGATGGCAGCTTGTGTTCAATGCGGGTTCAGTCGCCCTGCTGCACGCTGCAACACTGTTCCAATATGAGTCACTGCACGGAGCACGCTTGCTCAAGCGGGTAGCAGCGTGATGCCCGCAGTGGCCTGCCACACGCCTTTTTTATCCACCACCAGCACATCCACATTCCAGACCTTGGCCAGTTGCAAGGCCCGATGGAAGCCCGCGACAAACATCACCTTGGTCAAGGCATCGGCCAGCACGCAGCTGGGTGCCACCACGCTCACGCACGACAGGCCGGTAGGTGAATAGCCGGTGGATGGATCGAAGATATGGTGGTGTTGAAAGTCGGGGCTGAAGCTGCACTGGTTGTCGGCCGATGTCGCCACGCAGCGGCCATCCATGGCGACGCGCGCCAGCACCGCCTGCGCATCGCGCGGATCGGCCACGCCCAGCGTCCAGGGCCGCTCGGGCGCGGGTGCTCCCATCGCCGCCCATTCCCCGGTGTCGATCAACGCATGCCGGATGCCCAGCGCCCGCAGGCGCTTCGCCACCAGGTCTGCCGCATAGCCCTGTGCAATGCCGTTGAGGGTGATACCCATCCCCTTGCGCCCCAGTGCGATGGCCTCTTCGGAGACTTCCAGCAGCTTCCAGTTGGCAAGGCTCTTTGCGGCCCGCACGGCATCCGGTGTCGGTAGCCGCCCCTGGCTGCTGGCCGCCTGGAACACCGCCCACAGCGGCTGCACCGTCACATCGAATGCGCCACGGCTTCGGGCCGATATGGCCTGGGCCGTTTGCAATATTGCGACCAGATCGGGGTGGGGATGGCGCAGGTGACCCGTGCGGTTGAGCTCGCAGATCGCGCTGTCGGGCCGAAACAAACTCATCTGGTCTTCCACATGCCGGATGGTGTCGCGCGCTGCATCCAGTGCGCGCTCGGCCAGCGCGGCATCCGCGTGGCCCACGCGGATCGCCATGGTGGTTCCCAGGCCTGTCAGCGTGCGCGCATGCCATTGCAGTGGCTCCGCCTGGGCCAAGCCCGCACCGCACAGGCCGATGGCCGTCTGGATAAAGGAGCGGCGCTTCATGGTGTGTGTTCCGTGGCGGCTGAGAGCGCAACGATGGGAATCACCGGCTGGCTGGCGGCCTTGCGCTTGCTGTTGAATACCGGCACACAAAGCTCTTCGCTCTCATAGACCACCACGCAGTCCATGCACTGGAAGCACTCGCCGTAGTCCACCTTTCCAGCCTTGTCGATGGCCTGGTAGGCGCAGTCGCTGCGGCAGCGTTGGCAGGGCTGGCCACATTCTGTGCGGCGCTTGATCCAGTCGAACTGCCGCAACCGGCCCAGCACCGACATGCCCGCGCCCAAGGGGCAGAGGTAGCGGCAGTAGCCTTTGTAGAAAAAGGCACTCAGGCCGACGGTGCACACCGCCCACAGCACGAACGGCCAGGCACGTACAAAGTTCAGGGTGATGCTGGTCTTGAAGGGCTCTACTTCCACCAGCCTGTCGCTCCAGGTGACGGACAGACAGGCCGACAACAGGATGCCTGCGAGGATGAAGTACTTGACCCACTTCAAGCGCGCATCCAGTTGCGTAGAGA
>NZ_JBWMAX010000081.1:0-1653 GCF_056521385.1 Rhodoferax sp. RT5P35
CCGTATGCTGGCGTACCACCTCACGCAGCGACGGCATGCGGTGGCCCGGCAGCAGGCTGCCCGCGTGGATGGCGCTACGGTAATGGTCGGCAAGGTGCTGGTATTTGGGCTGGGTGGGCATGGTCATGGCCTGCCCATCATGCGGGCTGGGGTGGGGGCTGAACAGGTACAGACGAGGGCAAAACAGACCATAACAGATGCCAAATTTCTGCACTGTTGCGATACAGATGGGTGGAGTCTGTGGCTGTTCGGCGCAGGCTGGATTTTTTACGCTACAGGCTCTTTCACACAAAGGCCTTGTATGTCCACCCTTGCTGCTCCAGAACCCCTGTTCACCCTGCACCTGCAGCCCGCCCAGCGGGCCTGGGAGCGTTTACCGAGCGGGGCCGAAATCGCCGTGCAACAGGGGGCGGTGCGCCTGCATGTGATGGCCTATCTGGCGGGGCTGTGGGTGGAGCTGCCGGTGCTGTTGCAAGAAGGGCAGCGGCACCGGGTGGAGGTGGCGGGCTGGATGCAGATGGAGGCGGTGGGCACCGCCAAGCTCAGCGCGGTGGGGCGGCCAGGCTGGGGCGTAATGCCTTGGATTTATTCCTGTTTTGATAGCGCCTTGCGCCGATTCCCTAAGCGCAAGAGGCAGTTTTAGCTTGTAAGAATTTACCGCGCTTGCGCACGCGTCAGCAGGTAGTCCTGGTGCACGTGGTTGTCGACAAAGTAGTCGGCGGCCAGGGCTTCGAATCCGGCGCGGAACTGTTGCAACTGCTCGGGCGTACTGGCCAGTTGGGCAACGATTTTTTGCATCGGCCCGATGGTCTGCTCCAGAAACAGGCGGTAGTGGGGGAGGCTCAGGGCGGGCAGGGCCATGGCTCCGCGGGCGAAAAACGGCGGGCTGAACCTGTCGCCCAGGCGCTCGGCAATGGTGGCGGGGTGGCCCCACTGGGGCGGGGGGGCGGCCCCCTCGGGCGGCGGGGGCGCGTGGCGGCCAATGAACCCAAACATCCGCCCAATCATGTGCTCGGGCGGCCAGGTGGCAAAGGCGATGCGGCCCTGGGGTTTGAGCACGCGGCGCATCTCGGCCACCACCAGGGCCGGGCGCGGGGCAAACATGTGGCCAAACTGGCTCAGCACCACGTCAAACGACGCGTCGGCGTAGGGCAGTTGCTCGGCATCGCCTTCGGTCCAGACGATGTCTTCCAGCCCGGCGATGGCGGAGTTGTCGCGCGCCTGCACCAGCAGCTCGGGCGTGAGGTCCAGCCCGGTGACCCGTGCGCCCGCCCGCGCCGCCGTCAGGGCCACCACGCCAGTGCCGGTGCCCACGTCCAGCACCGCCTCGCCCGGGCGGATGTCGGCAAACCGCACCAGGTGCGCCGCCACCGGCAGGGTGAACAAGGCCATGGGCGTAAACGATGCCCACATTGCACGCTGTTGCTGCTTCCAGTCTGCCAACGGGTCGTTTGCCATGGAGCGCTCCTAAACGCCAAATACTAGTTCGCATAGCCCAAAACGCAAGCGATTGCCGGGGATTGCAGATGCAACACAGCCAGCATGCTGCCGACACACAAGATGGTCCGCCGCTTGGGAAGATCACCCCATCGCAAAAACATTGCAACAACCCCAAAGGACCTCACCATGACCCGCTCTTTCAACCGCATCGCC
>NZ_JBWMAX010000082.1:0-1651 GCF_056521385.1 Rhodoferax sp. RT5P35
GGGCCGGGCAGCGCGGCGCGGGCGGTCAGCCACATCAGCAGCTCAATGCCCTGGGTGCCCACCTTTTCCACCAGTTCATGGATGGAGAAGCGGGTGGCCCAGGCCGGGTCGCTGACCAGGCTGCGCATGAACTCCAGGTCAAACTCTTTGTTGATAAAGCCTGCCCGCTGGCCGTCGAGCTGGTGGCTCAGGCCGCCGGTGCCGACCACCACCACCCGGGCATCGCTGTCCCAGCGGGCGATGGCGCGGCCAATGGCTTCACCCAGGGCAAAGCAGCGGGCAGCGGTGGGCAAGGGAAACTGCACCGTGTTCAGGCAGACGGGCACGGTGGTCACGGGCCAGGCGGCCTGGGGGTCGGCATGCGGCCACAACAGGTCCATGGGCAGGCAGAAGGCGTGGTCCACCAGCATTTCCTGGCAGGTGGTGATGTCGAAGCCATCGGCTACCAGGCCGTTGATCAAATGCCACGACAAATCCTGGTTGCCCTGGGAAATCTGGGCGCTGGCCAGTGCCACCTCGTCGGCATTGGACTTGACATCGCGCACGATGCCCGAAAAGCTCTTTTGCATATGGGCCATGGACTGCAGCAACTGCACCGTCTCAAAGTTCCCCGCAGGCTGGATGGCAGTGGCCAGATTGCCCTGGGCCAACCGGTCGGCCACGCCCACCGCATAGGCCGTGGGCTGCGTCATGCTGCGGGCCAACCACAGGGCGCAGGCCATCATCACCACGCAGGCCAGTAGCAGCGATGCACCGATGGCCAGCCGGGTGCTCTCCACTTGCTGCTTGGCCTGGGCGTTCAGGGTCTCGCCGTTGTGCTGGATGGCGTCCGACAGGGCTTCCATTTCCTTTTCAAGCTCTGAAAACGCCAACTGCAAAGCCGGTACGGCGGCTTGCGCAGCCTGCAGGTCACTGGAGGATGCACGCACCACCATCGCCGCAGAGGCAAGGTACTTTTTCACCACGGGCTGCACCTTGGCCAATGCGCCACTGCTCTCCTGCGTCAGCGGCATGGCCTGTAACTCAGTCAGGGCCTGGTTGAAGGTTTCGGCGTGCTCTTTGAGGTCTTTGTCGGCCTCGGCAATCTGGGCCGGGTTTTTCTCCGTCGCCCCCAGAATGGCCAACTGGGCATCGCCGCGCACCGCGTCGTGCATCATGTCTGCCTTCTGGCTGGTCTGTAGCGCCACGCTGGCCTGGATGGCCTCGTCCAGAGACCCGCCCAAACGGGACGAGGCAAACAGGCCAATGCCGCCGGCCAAACCCGCCAGCAAAGTGCCGACCAGGCCAAAGCCAATGATCTGGGTACGCAATTTCATGGTGCTCCTCCATCTGGGGTGGCCAATAAAAGGCGGCATGCCGACCCGCGCCAGCAGTCGTTTCCCGCATACCGTAGCATTCTGATACACACCGAGCGGTCTAGCCAGCGCTTATCGGGCTCAGAAAGAAAAAAGACCCTTCGCTGTATACAGCCCCGACGTGCACCAAAACGGGTTTTCCCGCTAGTACGCATGTCAGCTTTGGGACAAAATTTCATAGCACTGTCACTTTTCTCCCCTAGCATCCCTCCTTTTCCCTTCCGTTAGGAACCCGCATGCATATTTCCCGTTTGGCACTGGCCCTGGCCACCACCGCCCTCACGCCCTCCACGGCC
>NZ_JBWMAX010000083.1:0-1643 GCF_056521385.1 Rhodoferax sp. RT5P35
CCTCGCCGGTCGCCACGACCACCATGACCACCTTCTCCGGCACTGCCGCCACGGGCGCCGCCATGGCGAAGGCCACCGTCTCCATCACCGGCGCCAGCGGCCTGCTCGACCGGGTAGACGCGCTGTGTTTCGCCGCGCCGATCTTCTTCCACTCGGTGCGCTGGTTTTTCCGGCTGTAAGGGACATTGGCCTCAAGAATAGATACACTTTCGTATATATTTTTTGCACAGGAGGCCGCCATGCAAGCCACCGCCAAAGTGTTTTCTACCGGCAACAGCCAGGCCATCCGCCTGCCCAAGGCCTTCCGCGTCGATGTGGCGGAAATGTGGATCGCCAAGAACGAGGTGACGGGAGAGATCACGCTCAAACCCAAGAACGACGACCAGCGCCAACGCGAACTGGCCGAATTGCTTCAGATGATTCACGACAACCCGTTCACTGAGGACTTCATTCCCGAGCGCTCCGCCGCCGTGCGCCCTGACCCGTTTGAAGACTGGGCCGAACCACCGGACGAAGGGGGTGCGCAGTGATCCTGTACCTGCTGGACACCAACATCCTCAGCTACTTCCTCAAAGGCATCCAACCCCGGCTGACGCAGCGCGTGGCGCAGACACTGCAGACGCAAGATGGCGCCATCTCCGCCATCACCCGGGCTGAAATGCGCTACGGCCAGGCGCTGATGGCCACTGACGACAAACGCCGCCGGGGGATCGATCTGCTACTGGGCCAGCTTCCCACCCTGGCCTGGACGGCTGCGGCTGCCGACCGGTATGGCGACATCCAGTCGCAATTCAGAAAACGAGGCACGCCCATCGGCGAACTGGACACCCAGATCGCCGCCCACGCGCTGGCCGAAAACCTGGTGCTGGTCACCCACAACACCCGGCACTTTGAGCGGGTTCCGGGGTTGACAATGGAAGACTGGATGTTGTGAAGCGCAGTTTTCAGCATCTTTTAGGCCCCCAGCGCTTATTCCATAAGTGCAACCAGCTCTTATTTTTGCAGTGAATCGTCAGAAAGTCGCCATGGCAAAGAAAGCAAGCCCCGCCGATCCACCAAACCACATCGCCGTTTTTCAGGAAACCAGCATCCGCCGGGTCTGGCACGACGGGGCGTGGTGGTTTGCCATCGTCGATGTGGTGGCGGTACTCACGGACTCCGTGCAGCCAGAAGGCTACGTGAAAGACTTGCGCCGCCGCGACCCAGAGCTGGCCAAAGGGTGGGGGCAAATTGCCACCCCCCTTCGGGTTGAAACAGCGGGTGGCGCGCAAAGGGTGAACTGCGCCAACACCGAAGGCCTGTTCCGCATCATCCAGTCCATCCCCTCCCCCAAAGCCGAGCCGTTCAAGCGCTGGCTGGCGCAGGTGGGCTACGAGCGGGTGCAAGAGATCGACAACCCCGAACTCGCCAGCGCCCGCGCCCGCGCGCTGTACGAGGCCAAAGGCTATCCGCCCGCTTGGATCGAAAAACGCTTGCGCTCCATCGCCGTACGCGGCGAACTCACCGAAGAATGGAAGGAGCGCGGTGTGCAGGAAGGCAAGGAATACTCCATCCTCACTGCTGAAATTGCCCGCGCCACCTTTGGTGTCACCCCCGCAGACCACAGTCGCATCAAAGGGCTGGACGCGGTCAAAACGGGCAAC
>NZ_JBWMAX010000084.1:0-1642 GCF_056521385.1 Rhodoferax sp. RT5P35
GCAAACCGGCTTACGCTCCGGCGTGCCAAAGCCTGTGGCGAGGGAACAGCTGTGCGATGACAGGCCACCCGAACCGAATCCAAAACCGTGCACCAAATCCGTAAACCCTATCTGTAGTTTGTGGGCGATGTGACGCTCAAATCCGATGCCAAAACCGCTTTTGGCCTGCGCGACTGGTGTGCCGACGATGTCCTGGGCGAATGGAGCCTGCCCACCGCCACTGTCAGCCTGGGCCTGCCCCGCCTGTCGCCGCAGCAAGCAGCGCAGGAAGGCGCGGGCTCGCTGGTGGTGGGCGTGGCCGCCGTGGGCGGCGCGCTGCCCGAACACTGGCTGGCCGAGCTGGAAGCCGCGCTGGACGCGGGCCTGGACATCGTCAGCGGCCAGCACTCGCGTTTGAGCTCCTTCCCGCGCCTGGTGCAAGCCGCCGAGCGCAGCGGTGCGCGCCTGATCGATGTGCGGCATTCCGACCAGAGTTTCCCCGCGGGCACAGGCCGCAAGCGCACGGGCCAGCGGGTGCTGACCGTGGGCACCGACTGCGCGCTGGGCAAAAAATACACCGCCCTAGCCCTGGCCCAGGCGCTGCAGCGCCGGGGTGTGGCCGCCACCTTCCGCGCCACCGGCCAGACCGGGGTGATGATTGCGGGCGAGGGCGTGGCTATCGACGCGGTGATCTCCGACTTTGTGGCCGGTGCCGCCGAGCAGCTGTCGCCCGACAACGCCCCTAACCACTGGGACGTGATCGAAGGGCAGGGCGCGCTGTTCCACCCGGCCTATGCGGGCGTGACGCTGGGCCTGCTGCACGGCTCGCAGCCGGATGCGCTGGTGCTGTGCCACGACCCGTCGCGCGACTGCATCGAGGGCTACCCCGGCTTTCCGATTCCCGACCTGCAGGTCGCTATCGACCGCTATGTGGAGGCGGGCCGCCTGACCAACCCGGCGGTGCGCTGCGTGGGCATCAGCATCAATTCGTCCAGCCTGTCGGATGCCGCATGGGATGCCTACGCCCACCGCATCGCCCGTGAGCTGCAGTTGCCGGTGGTGGACCCGATGCGCGGCGGCGTGGAGGCGCTGGCTACCGCCTTGCTGCAAGCATGATCCGCTGCCACACCCGCATCGAACAGTGGGCGATGCATGAACCCTTCGAGATCGCCCGCGAGGTCATCACCCACCAGCCGGTGCTGCTGCTGACCCTGTCCGACGCGGCAGGCCACACCGGCCAGGCCGAAGCCGCCGGGGTGGACTACGACGGCGAAACCCCCGCCAGCATGGCCGCGCAAGTAGCCGCTGTGCTGCCGTACCTGCACGACGGCCTCACCGGGGCCGAGCTGTTGCAGATCCTGCCCGCAGGCGGTGCGCGCAATGCGCTGGACTGCGCCCTGTGGGATCTGCGCGCCAAGCAAACCGGCGTGCCGGTGTGGCAAGCCGCCGGGTTGCCACGGTGGCAGCCTGTCACCACCGCCTACACCATCGGCCTGGGCGACGAGGCCACCACCCGACGCAAGGCGCGGGCGGCACGGCACTACCCGCTGCTCAAGCTCAAGGTGGATGCGCAGCGGCACCTGGACGTGGTGCGCATGGTTCGCGAAGAACACCCAACCGCCCGCATCGTGGTGGATGCCAACCAGGCCTGGTCACCCGGGCT
>NZ_JBWMAX010000085.1:0-1639 GCF_056521385.1 Rhodoferax sp. RT5P35
GCCGACAAGCAAATGGTGCAGGAAAAAATTGCCGACTCCTGGGTCGAGCTGGAGCAGTTCCGCCTGCTGGTCATGCGCACCGCCTGGCGTATCGACAAATACCAGGACTACCAAAAAGTGCGTAAAGACATTGCCGCCGTCAAAGCCGCCATGCCCAAGGTGCTGCACGACATCGCCGCGCGTGCGCTGCACATCCATGGCTCGATCGGTGCCTCGTCTGAAATGCCGTTTGCGGGCATGGTGTCGCGTGCCTTCCAGATGGGGCTGGCCGACGGCCCTACCGAGGTGCACAAGATCACCGTGGCCAAGCAGCACCTGCACGAATACACCGCCTGCGAAGAGCTGTTCCCGGCCTACCACCGGCCTACCGCCGCCGCATTGGCGCAGCAGAAGTACCAAGCGCAGTTGCAGGCGGTGGCCGAATGACCAATCTGGCATGGCAGGTCGCCGTGGATCTGGACCGATTGACCGCATGGATGGACGCGCAGTCTTTGGAGACGGGTGGCCGCATTACCGATGCGGTGCCTCTGGTGGGCGGCACGCAAAACATCTTGCTGCGCTTCCAGCGCGGTGCGCAGGTGTATGTGCTGCGCCGCTCTGCGCTCCATGCCAAGCCGGAAGTGTGGGCCACCATTGCCCGCGAGGCACGGGTGCTAGGTGCGCTGGCGAACACGCCCGTGCCGCACCCCCGGCTGCTGGCCACCTGCCTGGACGAGAAAGTGCTGGGCGCGCCGTTTTACCTGATGTCGCAAGTGGATGGCTTCAACGCCTCTGCCAAGCCGCTGCCCGCACTGCACGCCAACACCCCCGCCGTGCAGCGCCGCATGGGCTTTGCGATGGTCGATGTGCTGCTGCAACTGGGTGCTGTAGACCCGCAGGCGGTGGGCTTGGGCGGTTTCGGCAAGCCCGTGGGATTTTTGGAGCGCCAGGTGGCGCGCTGGCAAAAGCAGTTGCACAGTTATCAGGGGCTGGCGGGCTGGCCGGGGCCGTCGTCCCTGCCCGGCGTGGCCGAGGTGGCCACCTGGCTAGAGGCCAACCGCCCAGAGCCGTCCCCCACCGGCATTCTGCACGGCGACTTTCACCTGGCCAACGTGATGTTTCGCCCCGACGCGGGCGAGATTGCCGCTGTGATCGACTGGGAGCTGGCCACCGTGGGCGACCCGCTGCTGGACCTGGGCTGGCTGCTGGCCACCTGGCCCGATGCCAGCGGGCAGGGCGCGGGCACCATCCGCGTCACCCCCTGGCGCAACTTTCCCATGGCCGACGAACTACTGGCCTATTACGCCGCTCGCAGCAGCCGCGACCTGTCGGCGATGGACTGGTACGTGGTGCTGGCGCGCTTCAAGCTGGGCATCTTGCTGGAAGGCAGCTACGCCCGCTCGTGCGCAGGCCAGTCGCCCCCCGAACTGGGCCGCCAGCACCATGCCTCGGCGCTGCGGCTTTTCAGCCAGGCCAAGACCCTGATTGCCCAGCTTGCCTGAGGGCAGGGCGGCACTTTCCCATGGATTTACAAGGAGATACGGATGGACATCCAAGCTAAGCGGATCATCGTGACCGGTTCGGCCAGCGGCATCGGGGCCAGCGCCGTCAAGGCATTTGTGGCCGCAGGTGCCCAGGTGGTGGGGCTGGAGGTGGCCGA
>NZ_JBWMAX010000086.1:0-1632 GCF_056521385.1 Rhodoferax sp. RT5P35
CATTGTTGAACACACCCACATCGAACAAGGGCGGGTTGACTTTTTTCGCGTACACCATGGGTACTAGGGCCGCCGCAGCCATAGGCCGCGCAAGCATGCCGGTGGTCTGGGGCTGTGGCGGCGGCTGGATGCCGATCTGCCACGGCTGGGGCACCGGGCCGGTGGTGCCCTGGCGCGGTTGCCCGGTGGACAGGCGCAGGCGCACGCCCTGCCAGTTCTCCCCGGTGGCCTGGGCCACCAGCGCTTGCCGCTCCAGCCGCACCTGGCGGGTGGCGGTATCGAGCAGGGCGCGGTAGCTGGGGGTCCAGCCGGGGCCCTGGATCTGGTAGCTCAGGCGCACCGGCGCATCGGCGGGTGTGTTTACCGTGACGGCCACGCGCAGCACCCGGTCCAGGCCCTCCTGGTTGCGGGTGCGCTCGGCCAGCAGCGGTTTGAGCTGGCGGTCCAGGTCCTCTTGCAGGCGCAGGATCTGGGCTTGGCGCAGCAGGCCGTCTTGCCCGGTGCGGCGCAATGCGTCGGCCACGGCCACAATGGTTCTGGGGTCGGTGGCGGCGCGGTTGGCACCCGCTGCGGACTCGGGGTTGGAGAGGGTTTTGAGGTAGTTTTGCACCAGGTTCTGGGCATCGTTTTCTGCACCGAGCTGGCTCTTTTTATCCTCCAGTTCGCGGATGCGTGCATCCAGCGGGCTGGTGGCGCAGCCCAGCGCCGCACCGTCTTGCACCTCTACCGACAGCTCGCCCACCTGCACCGAGGCATCCGCCGCCACCGCCAGGCTTTGCACCTCCAGATCACCGGGCAGGCAGGCAAACACCAGCTTGTGGCTGCCCGCCGCCGCGCGGGCGACCCGCTCGACCTTGGCGCTGCCGGGGTATAGGGTGACATCGGTGATGCGGCTGCTGGTGGGCGTATCCATTGCCGTCTGGGCCGCCAGCGGCAGGCCTGCGCAAGCCAGGGACAGGCCTAACAGGGCACCGAGGCGATGAGGGAAATGGGCGTGGAGGGTCATAGTTTGTAGAGCGCTATAGGGGGCCGACTGCGCATCTGCCCGGCATACCGGATGGCGTGCGGGTGCTAGGAGGCGGCTGCTCGCCAGTATAGGCAGCGACCGCCCGGAACTATCGCCCCCCGCCGCACTCCCACCCCGCCATGACCCGCCGCCACCTCTTCCAAACCGCCCTGGCCTTGATCGCCGCCCACCCCCTGGCCCAGGCCGCAGCAGCCGCTGCCCAGCCGCCCGCGCGCGGCAAGATGCCGGTGCTGTTTATCGGCCACGGCTCGCCGATGAATGCACTGCGCGACACGCCGTTCACCCGGCACCTGGCGCAGCTGGGGCGCGAGCTTCCGCGGCCCCGGGCGATTCTGGTGGTGTCGGCGCACTGGGCGGCCGAGCAGCCGATGCTCAGCGCCACCGCGCAGCCCGAGACGATCTACGACTTTGGCGGATTCCCCCAAGCCCTGTACCAGGTGCGTTACCCCAGCCCCGGCCAACCCGCGCTGGCCCAACAGCTTGCCCGCAGCCTGCCGAATGCGGCGGTGGATACCCAGCGCGGCCTGGACCACGGAGCCTGGACGGTGCTGCACCATCTGTATCCCAAAGCCGACATCCCCGTGCTCCAGCTCGCCATGCCCGCC
>NZ_JBWMAX010000087.1:0-1621 GCF_056521385.1 Rhodoferax sp. RT5P35
ACGCGTGATCAGTAGAAACAAGGGTGTTTTTGCCAATTATATACAAATGTTGCATCTGCAAGACCCGTTGGACATGGCCCAGAACAAAAAGGCAGCAAACCCCATTGCAATCACAAGAGATGAGGCGACAGTCGAATAAATGGTGAGGATTTTGTAAGTTCCTTCAGATTCCAGTTTGACCCCCTCTATTTTCTGTCTTTCTAATTTCGACTCCTCTTGATATTTCCTTCTGTTATAGGTCCCATTCCGAATTGTCTCCATGCATTGGTCATCACATTTATGGTATAGCTCGAAACATCCTTTCCCATCTTCCACCGCATTGGAACCCAACGCTCTCTTTACTTTATTATATAGATTGTTTACATTTGCGTCATGCTCATCGAGTGTTTTCTGGTTTTCAAGCAGAACTAGCAATTCTGCATTATATGCCCATATATCCTGGATTTGATCATCAATCTTATTATTGATCATGTTAAGTCTAGTTTCTACCTCACTGAATTCGTGGTCAATGATTTCATATTGCTTGTTCATTTTGTCGACTATGTTATTCACTTTGGATGTTATTTTATCAATTGCCTTTTGAGTTGATTCTCTATCTGCTGCCATACCAACCCCTTGGTCATTTGAATGCTGAAACCCATACCAACCAGCAACTAGTCCTGACCAACCTCCTTCTATAAACCCTGCTATAGCCCCGAATAGTCCTCTACTAGATCTAGAAGGCACATTCCTCAGACCAACTGCAAGTTTGAGACTCTTTACACCAATGTACTTTGAGCAGTTTCCAAATGCATACTTACTTACATTTTGGAAGGGCAATGTTGTGTTTAAGCCACCTTTCTCTGTTTGACACTGCACTGTGCAGCTACCCATTTTTAAGTCAGTCTTTAGGATTCTTCCGTGGCTCTCTCCTGAAAGGATGTGTCCATACCACGGAGCTATTAGATTCCCATCAGATTTTATCCGCAGTGTTTGGCCCGGTTTCAATACCGACCAATAATAATTAATTCTTCCCATCAAACCGTTGACAAGAGGCCTTGGTCCTATCAATGGTTTGAAGATCCTATTTATTTCTTCTGTTGCCACACTCGTTGTAGTGTCGGTTCTTGTGTACAGACTTCTTTGCGTGTCATCGGTGGGTGGGTGATTTATGCCCCACATGAAAAGGATGCTCTTTCCTTGATTATTCGTGTATTGGGCGTCTTGGATAGGGTAATTGCCGTTCTTTCGAGTCAACCATCTCATGTTTCTGTAGAATGAACCTGAGCATGTGTTGCTTGTCCCATCGTAAGAAACATTCCAGATCGTGTCTGGGAAAATCTGGATTCTTTGATAAGATCTAGCAGAACTAAAAAATGACCTTAGCTCTTCTAGATTTTCTACATTCCCGGGGTAACACAGTCCGTTAACAGCTGATGGTCTCTCGACGATATAAGACCATTCTCTCTCTTCCAGCAATGGATCACAAGAAGGATTGCCATAGATTAGCCCTTCAATGGTGCAGGTGTCTAAAATAAGAGGTTGTCCCAAGCTTGTTGCACACAGCATCCCATTATGCTCTGTGTGGAGCAGTTCTTTAGCATGTGTCACAGGAACATTGTTTTCTGTTAGCGTGTCCACA
>NZ_JBWMAX010000088.1:0-1620 GCF_056521385.1 Rhodoferax sp. RT5P35
CTTCCGAGTCGCGCCTGACCAGCCTGCTGGCCATTGCCAAGGGCGATGTGCCGGTGCGCCATTGGGCATCGCTGGGGCGGCCTTTCTACGCCATTGGGGCCAACGCGGGCCTGCGCTCGTGGTCGGGCTCGATGTTCGAGTACCTGATGCCCACGCTGGTGCTGGTGGAGCCGCCTGGCAGCGTGCTGCAAGAGGCTTGCCATGCGGCATTGCAAGAACAGATGGCCTACGCGCAGGCCCACAAAGTGCCCTGGGGCATTTCTGAATCTGCCTACGCCGGGCAGGACCACACCCTGGCCTACCAGTACGCACCGCAGGGCGTGCCCCGGCTGGCACTGCGCCGCACGCCAGTCGATGAACTGGTCATCGCTCCCTATGCCACGGGGCTTGCCGTGCTTGTGGCACCTGCATTAGCAGCTGCGAATTTTGTAGCACTGGAGAATTTGGGCGCACACGGGCGCTACGGCTTCATCGAAGCCCTGGACTTCACCCCGGCGCGCCAGGCCGATGGCGAGGCCTTCACCCCCGTCAGCACCTTTATGGCCCACCACCAGGGCATGACCCTGGTGGCCCTGGCGAATGTGCTTTTGGACGGCCCAGCCCAGCGCTGGGGCATGGCGAACCCGTCCATCGAGGCGGTTACGTCCTTGCTGCACGAGCGTGCGCCGCGCGAGGTGTCGCTGCTCGGCGCGCCCCCAGCCGGCCCGCCGACCCAGCTGATGCAGCAGCGCGCCCCCGGCCTGCTGCGCGAGGTGGTGCCTGGCGGCGCGGCGCTGGAGCCCACGCACCTGCTGTCCAACGGGCGCTACCACGTGGCGCTGCGCTCCAATGGCGCGGGCTGGAGCCGCCGCGGCAGTACCGGCATCACCCGCTGGCGCGACGATGCGCTGCGCGATGCCTATGGCAGCTTCTTTTACCTGCGTTCCAGCCCGGACCAGCCGCTGGTGTCCATCACCCAGCACCCGGCACCGGACCCTGCCGCCCACTACCACAGCACCTACCACGCCGACCGGGTCTGCTTCGATGCCGAATGGCCGGGCGTGCAGGCGCACACCACGGTGTGGGTCAGCCCCGAGGACGACATCGAGTTCCGCCAGGTGGAGCTGCGCAACCTGGGCGACCAGCCGCTGGAGATCGAGCTGGTTTCGGCCTTTGAAGTCACGCTGTCCGATGCGCGGGCCGACGAGGCGCACCCGGCCTTTACCAACCTGTTCATCCGCGCCCAGTGGCAGGCCGAAGACCAGGCGCTGGTGTTCGAGCGCACCCCCCGCCTGCCCTCCGAGCAGGCCTTGCAGGCCGCCCACTTCATGGTCGATACCGACCCGCAGGTGCTGGGCCTGCGCATCCAGACCGACCGCCAACACTGGCTGGGTCGCAACCGCGATGCCAGCCAGCCGCTGGCCCGCCTGGTGGCACCGCCTGCGCCCGGCAGCAGTACCGCGCTCGACACCGGGCTGGACCCGGTGTGCGCCATCGCGGTGCAGTTGCGCATCGCACCGCATGGCAAGGCCCGGCTGACCTTTGCCACCGCCGCCAGCGACAACACCGAGACTCTGCAGGCGGCGATCGACCAGTACCGCCAGCACAACCACGTGAAGCGCTCTTCACTGATGTCGGCCA
>NZ_JBWMAX010000089.1:0-1619 GCF_056521385.1 Rhodoferax sp. RT5P35
GCACGGTGCCGCTGGCGTTCAACCAGTGGCTGCTGTGCGCCGGAATGGCCAGCGTGGTGCTGTGGTTCAGCGAATTGCGCAAGCTGGGGAGTCGGGCATGGAGCCGACGAGAGGACGCCTAAGGCTACGCTGAACAAGTGCCGTCAAAACGCCAGCCGAGGCTGATGACAGTGCGATTTCTTGAAAACGAAGCGTCAATCGCCCTATTTTGTGGCCCCTGGGGCCTGTTGTCAGGGCCTTTCGGCCAGTATTTCGTCCTCATGGACGCACCTGTGCCATCAGCCTTTCTCGGCTGAGGTAGATGTTGGCCAGCGCCAGCGCAGTGAAGGCACGCGTGGCATTCTTTTTCAGCCCGAGGTAGCGCACCTTGCCAAATCCCCACAAGCGCTTGACCACGCCAAACACATGCTCCACCCGCGCCCGAATGCGGGACTTGTTGCGGTTCTTGCCGCGGGTTTCTTCATTGATGACTCCATTGCGTCGACTGCGCTGGTTGGTGAAGTCTTTGGCCTTGGCTGCTTTGCTGTGGATCAGATCCTTCTGGCTGGCATAGGCTGAGTCACCGTACACGCGCTGCTCATTGCCATGCAGCAGATCGGGCAATGGGTGTTTGTCATGCACGTTGGCGGCTGTGACCACGGCGCTGTGCGCCAGGCCACTTTGGCTGTCCACGCCGATGTGCAGCTTCATGCCAAAGTACCACTGCTGGCCCTTGCGGGTTTGATGCATCTCGGGGTCACGCGCCCTGTCTGCATTCTTGGTGGAACTGGGCGCGCTAATGATGGTGGCGTCCACGATGGTGCCGGTGTTGACCTTAAAGCCGCGCTCTTGCAACTCCTTTCCAACCTGAGCAAACAGGGCCTCACCCAATTTGTTGTCATTGAGTAGTTTGCGAAACTTGAGCAAGGTGGTGGCATCGGGCACGGGCTCGCGCCCCAGATCAATTCCGACAAAGCGGCGCAGACTGGCGCTGTCGTACAGCGCCTCCTCACAGGCCAAATCCGCCAGGTTGAACCAGTGCTGGATGAAATGGATGCGCAGCATGCGTTCCAGACCAATGGGTGGACGTCCGTTGCCGGCCTTGGGATAGTACGGTTCAATGACTTCACACAAGGCCAACCAGGGCACGATCAATTCCATCGTCTTCAAGAACTCATCGCGCCGCGTGGGCTTGCGGTACTGCTCGTATCCTGAGCCTTGATCGGCGGCCATCGCCAAGGTTTGTTGTTTCATTGACATGTAACGTTTCACCCTCGGGTGGCGTGGACCTTAATCAGCATTGCCTTAGGCATTGATTCGAGCGGCAGCACGCTTCGTGATTGACTTCACCTCCATGCCGAGTTTTTCGGCAAACGTTTGCCCGCTCCTGGTGAGGTCTGGATAGATCTCCCTGGTGGCCTTATCGATGGCATCAGGCACCTTGGCTGCCAATGACAACGCCACCGATTGCAGATATTTCGATCCCATGCCAACCTGCGCAGCCAGACCTTGTACGTGGCGTTTTCCCATGTCGCCGGGGTGCACTTCGCCGCCAATATTGAACGCAAACTCTTTGGACAAGCCCGGGTAGATCCGGGTACACATGATGTCGTAGAACGGGGTGAGACGGACGCCCTCGC
>NZ_JBWMAX010000008.1:0-252144 GCF_056521385.1 Rhodoferax sp. RT5P35
CTGGCCCGAACCTTACCGCCAGCCGAATCTCTCCGTCTGGTAGCCCAACATTCCCGCAGCACCTACACCGTGCAGGTGTAGCCGGTCGTACATGGCAGCGAAGCGCCAACGTAAACCATGTCCATCAAGTGCGACGCAAACGCCCCGACGGGCAGCATACAAGCATGGCGCGTAGCACAAACGCCCACCCATAAGCAGCGTCCATCCGCATCCTAAAAAGCAGGTATTCCGGTATTGTCGAAGCCACATAACGTAGATCGTACTTAATACGATGTATATTATGTAAACAAGCGGTAGCTACAGAATTTATAGCTGCCTGCGCATGAACCGTATGCGCTAGTGGCTTTTTTTACGGTCTATTAATAGTTCTTGACTTTCGGGAAAACGGCAAAAATACGTATATGCCCACTATCCCCACACCTTACGCCCGCGACCTGTTTGGCGAGATTCCCGTGACCACCCACGACATTCGAAAATGGCTGATCTGCGTGCCCCGCATGGACCCCGACAGCCCACGCGCCGAATGGTATGTCAAGGGCTACAACGTGCCCGACAAAATCCGCCATGCCAAGCTGCAAGGCACGTTCCACGACTTGCTCCCACCGGGTAATGAAGGTGCCGAGCGCTGGTTTTTCATGTAGACGCAAAAAAGCCCCGGCAGTCGGGGCTTTTTCTATGGGTCCAGGGCTTGCCAGGATCAGGCCCACGCCTTTTTTACGTAGGCCTTGACGCTGGGTAGCTGGCTCATGATAAACGCCGCCAGCAAGGCCCCGCCGATGACGATCAAGGCCTCCCGGCCAATGGCCTGCGGTCCAGGCACGAATTCTGGTATTTTCATTTGCGGCGTTCCAGCAGGCCTACCCGGTCTTCGAGGTCGGCAATGTCGGAGCGCATCCAGTCCAATTTGGTAGACAGCGTGGCCCATAGCGCCACCGCGTTGATGGCCGCACCGGCTACCGCGATCCAGATGGCATCCGTCATCACGGCTGGCTGGCCTTTTCCGGGGTCAGCACGGCCACCATGCCCGCCACGGCCACCGCCGCCTGCTGCACAAGTCCTAGCGTGCTGGTGTTGATGGGCACACCGGCCAGGGTGGCGATGGCGGCGATACCGGCCCAGGTGGACGGCTCACGGAGGCGGGAAAAAAATGCTTTCATGGGGATTTCCTTGGGTTAAAACTTGCTGCTGTCGATGCTTGTAGGCATGCCCAGCGTGTAGCGCACGAAGGTGGTTGCATCGCAGGCAAACGAGGCATCCCAGGTGCGCCCTTCACTGATGGCCAGAGCGCACGCCGAGGCGTTGGTGCGGGGGATGCCCACCGCCTGCCCTACGGTGGGCACGAAATTCACCGGGTTGATGTAGTCGGTCACCGATCCGAAGGTATTGCCTGCATTGAGTACGGCATTGCTGATAGGCTCCCAGGCGGCAGACGCGGCCCCGCTGACTGCGCTGGTTGCTTTGCTGCCCACATACCAGATGCCGCCCACCGCCGCGGCGATCAGCGTCAGCTTGATCAGCAGATCGGCAGATACCGGCGCGACCTTCATGCTCAGAATCCAAACAGGGTGGTGCCTGGCTCAAGCGTCACATTTGCGGCCGTAAAGTCGGCCGCGAAGGGAACGTTTACCGGCGCATAGTCGGTGTAGCCGTCGCCATAGCCGTATTTGCTGACCGGCGCAGCAGCAATACCGCCCCAGTTTTTAATAAGTTGGCCGATTAGGTTGCTGCCCTGGCTGATCAGTTGGCCGGTGACTGCGCCGCCGTTGGTTTGCGCAGCACCCGCGCCGCGGGGCACGGTGTAGGCGGGGTTTGCGCTGGCGCGCCGGGTCATGAACCAGTACGCGCCGATGCCCAGGGCCAGCAGCATGACTAGGTTTTGGTTACCAGGTGATGGGGATGCAGTCATTGTTTAAGCCTCGGTGTAGCCGCCTGCGCCTTGGTAGGCTGCAAGCAAAGTTTGGATTTTTCGTTCGGGCTGGTTGTAGCCCGCGCCTGGCAGGCTGGCCCAGGTCTTGGCGCACTTGGTTACGGCATCCACGATGCGGCCCGCCTGCACGTCGCCCAGGGCACCGCGCTGGCGCACCAGTTCCAGGGCTGCAGCGTCCTGGCTGTCGGGGCCGAAGTCGGGCAGGCTCAGCTTGGCGCGCAATTCATCCCAGGTACGGGCCAGGAACTGGTAGCGCCCGGCAGCGCTGGTTTTTTGCACGCGGCCCGTGCTGTCGGTGAAGGGGAAATACTGGCGCGGGTGGTCGGCGAAGCTGTCAAAAATGCGGTCAGCACGTGGATAGCCGAACATGGCCCGGTAGCCGTCTGGGCCGCCGGTGCCTTCGCTGAATGCGAGCATGTCCAAAAAGGCGCGGGTGTTGACTGCCTGCGCTTCGGGCGTGGCATCCACCGGGGTATAGGTGCTGGGGGTAAGGTTCACTATGGCTTCATCCAGAAAATCGGTGGTTTGGTTGGGTAGTTCGGCATCTTCATACTGCGCCTGGCCGGGCTGCACCATGCTTGCCGCCGCGTAGGCTGCGAACAGGGTTGCCGCGATCAGGATGAGGGTTTTCATGGTTACACCGGGTCTTCCAGCCACTCGAATGCCACAAGAATGTTGGCATTGGGGCTAGAGTTTTGAACGACTATCCCGAAGCCCGGCGGTATCACCAAGGGCTCTTTGAATTCATAAGGTTGCACCTGCGAGTTAGGCATGTACGAACTTGTCAAATATTTGGTAATTTGGGTGGCCGCACTCGCTTGCCCGCGCATCTGCCCCACCGGGTTAACAGGAGAGCCCAGAAACTTTGCCCCCGAAGTTGTGCCTAAATTTGATAGCGCCACAGCACTGCTACCGATATCTATTGGTGCCGCTGCGGACCCGGAAAATTTGATATTTTCCAGACTTAGATTTTTTCCCGATCCCGCAGGGTTCCATAGCTGCACAGCCGCCGTTTGCGCGGCTACCGGTCCCGCAACACCCGCGCCTAAAAATGCCGTACTTGCGATAGACCGCACTCGCCCCCCGTCGATCACGGATACTTCTCCGCTGATTCGGTCATCAATGAAGCCATCATCTGCGATCAGCACGCGGACCACGTTTACGGACCCGCTTAGGTCGTTGACCATATAGCTTTTTGAGGGCGAATCGCGCAGTCCCTGACCGGCCAAGATAGGCCCCAACGTTCCAAAATCTCCGACGATGGCGACTACGCCGCTACAGGCCAGAATCTTGATAAAGCTGCCCTCTACCAAGATACGCACCGATCCGTTAGCCGGTACGGTGTAGGTATAAATTTGTGCGGGTTTCATTTTTTGATAGCAGCCATTGCAACGAGACCGGCCATTACGACCGACCCGATTAAAATTTTGTCGGTCATTGCGCCGCGCCCTTTGGCATCGGCATAGGCGGCGCTGAGTACGCCAGTGGTTTGGTCCAGCGCTGCGTTTTCTCGTTTCAAGGCATCGCTACCGAAGGAGAACGCCGAGGCCAGCGCATCGCCCGCCAGGTTGTCGGACCGTGCCCCGGCTTTGTCGATAGCCGACAGTGCGCCGCTGTATGCGTCTGCCTGGCTGTTTGCCGAAGTTGTCAGCGCCGTTTTCCCGAAGGAGAAGGCCGAGGCCATGGCATCGCTACCGAAGCCCAGGGCCTCCGCCGTGGACAGGCGGGCCGCATCCACCGCATGGTTTGCAACGGATGCATCCAGCGTGTTGGTTACGGTGTTGGTGGTTTGTAAAACGGTGGAGTTTTCCGCAGACAAAGCGCCCTGCCCCAGCACGCGCCGCTGGTCGGTGGTGCTGGTGTTGGCCTGCTGCTGGCTTTGGCTGTCGCTCATTGCAAAATTTCCTTGAGCATTACGGCCCCGGTAACGGTCCACCCGGCGCGGCCACAGGCCCGCACCACGTGGGGTAATTTGGTGCACAGGGCCATGGTGCTGACCCCGTGCGCTTTGGCTATTTCCATCATGTCTTTATCGAACTCAGCCACCCGCAGCCGGTTACCCGTGGACACAAGGCCCACGATATCCAGCCGCTGGCCCACGGGCCGAGCGGCCAAGAGCGCGCGGTGCCCGTGGCGGTCGAATTCGTACAGGAACGACCCGGCCAGCACCTGGCCCAGGCTGGCCGCGCCGAATGGCGACATAGCCACCGAAGGCGCGAAAGCCGCCACCGCTTCGCGGGTCCATTGCACCGGTTTCATCGGGTCATCACGTAGACGGCCACCAGGGCAGCGGCCACCATCCAGGGTTTGATGCCCCCGGTGGATGCCGCTGCGCCTTGGTAGCTGGTGCCTGACCCGCCCAGGTTCACATTCCAGACCTGGCCGCTACCGAAGTCGTAGCCGTTGGTTTGGGACTGCTGGCCGGAGGCGGCAGAAGATGCGGATGCGCTGTAACCCACGGGCACGGCCTACCGCTTCCAGATGAAGACGGCAGCCGCGCCAAGGAGCATCAGCACAAGGCCAGGGGACACGACCACGGCACCATTGGACATAGTGCTAACGGGAGACCCCTCGACACCTACGCTGTACTGGCCGACCGTTTGGTACTGTCCCGGACGGTTACCCGCCCATCCGTCTTGGTTGGCTAGGCTTTGGTCGTTTCCCATGTAGCCCTGCAACACGCCCACGAAGCCGCGCAGCGTGTTGATCTGGTTGATCTGATCGGCTTGCGCTTGATTCATTTTTAGTAAGCCGCCAGGGGAATCAGTTCCTCGGTCTCGATGGTGATGGTTTCACCAGCCGAGAAGATGCCGTACAACTGGGCCGAGTTGACCGACGAACTGGGGCGGGTATCCCAGGTGCGGCCCGTAAGCTGGCCGTCTTGCACGGGGTCAAAGACCACCAAGCCCGCTTGCGGAAACTTGAAATTGTCCTTTTGAGCAGCCGCGTTTTGCAGCGCAGTGAGTTCGTGCTCGGTCACACCGGCCCGCACGGTTTTGATACCTGTGCAGTTGGCCGAGTAGATGTAGACGCGCCGGTAATTGGAGCCGCCGCCAGCGGGGTCCAGATGGGGCACAGGCAAGGCGAACGTGCCAGCCGCACCGATGACCACGGTAGCGCGGTGGCGACGGGCCAGCAGGCCGCGAATCATGGCCTCCGCAGGGTCGGCACTGGGGGGCGACACATCGGCGAAGCCCACCAGCGTAGGCGCGGTGGCACCGGCAATGGTCACTTCCATGCGCAGGCTGGCAACGCCTGATCCGGCCGACAGGTCGAACGCGCCCACCTGGCGTGCGTTGACCGTGACGGACTTGCGGTCCATCAGGTCGATTTTGAGCACTAGGGGATCACTGGTTCCGCCGTTGTAGGCGTTGGACAGGTCCAGCTTAGAGCCGTCAGACTCCCAGATGATTTTTCCGTTTGCCTTGATGCAGGCGTACGTGATCATGGAGCGGGTGAAGGCACCACCGCCCAGGGTCAGGGTGATTTTTTCCAGCACGGTGCCAAGGAACTTGCTCATGTCGCAGATGGCGACACCGGCAGCAGTCACATTCTGGAACGGGTCCAGGATCATTTGCTTGTTCATGGTGCCGCCTTAGTTCAGTGCGTCTTGCACGTAGGGCACTTGCTTGGCGACGATCACGCCCGCCACGCCCAGGGCGGCAGCTTTGGCAGGTGCGGGGCCGAAGCGGTATGCCGCGTAGCAGATGCCAAGCGCAATGCCCAGCTTGGTCAATTGGGAGGTGGACAGGTTCATAAGGCGGGTGTGTGTGTGTTTGAAAAAAGGGTTGATTGCTCAGAGCCCCGATTTCACTTTTTGCCGCGCCTTTCGGCAAAAACACGCCCTTAGGGAAGGTTCCTAAGGAACCGCCGCCGCCTTGACCTGAGGACCGGTTTTTTTTGGTCCTGAGGCCGTGTTTTTGCGAAAAGACAACACACCACGGGACACGCCGGGGGTGTCTTCCCGCTTTTCCACCCAATGCAGGTTGGGCAGGTTTTGCAGTTCATGGGGCTTTAGGCCGAAGCTGCGGGCCATCTTGGTTGCGTCCGCCGCGTCGGCCAGCCGCCCGGTGTGGATCACGTCGCAGTTGCCTATAAACGACTTGTCGCACTCCGCTGGGCGCTGGCCCGCCGCGATGATGCTGATCCGGCCCATGCCCCCCATGGTGCGATGCTCCCGCCCGACGTTGACGCAGCGCCGCCAGGCGGGCGGGGCGCGGTTGGCCTTGGTCACCTCCGGCAACTCATCCACGAACATCAGCACATCGCCCGGCACGTTCCAGGCCAGCAGACAGAACAACTCAAATTGGGCGTGCACGTCCTTTTCGTGGTTGACTAAGTAGCGGTTTTTGTAGCGCCCCCCGGTGCTGGCCCGGATCATGGCCCCCAGGTCGGTGAAGGGCGTTCCCAAATCATCTAGTTTGGGATCGTGCTTAAAGTCCCAAATCAGCAGCCGGGCCGGGGCCATCCGGGCAATTTGCTGTTTGATCCAGGCAGTTTTTCCGGTACCGGTGGCCCCGAATGCGGCCATCCGCTGGGCTTCACTGGGCAACGGCTTCACCGGCTGGCTGGGCTGGCTTTTCTTCCACGTCCACCGGTGCCCGCGCGGCTAGTTCGGCGCGCGCGCCGCGCATCACCGCCTGGCCGATTACCACGGTGCCCACCACCGCCGCAACTTCTGCGGCGTAGTCGCCCATCATGGAATTCAGGTCGATTCCGCGCTTGTCGGCCACCGCGCCCCACAGGCCACCCAAGTGCTGGCAGTTGGCATCGTGCAGGGTGGCCGCTGGGGTTTTGAGATCCAGCACCATGCAGAGCACGTCCCGCAGCATTTGCAGACCGCCGCTGATGATCTGCGCATTGGTGGGCACCTCAGGGGCCATTTCCTCCGCTGCGCCCTGCCCTGGCGCATCCTGGCCGGTGCCCAGGGTTTCCAAATTGTCAGCCTGCTGGGCCAGGGCTTCTATGCCCGTTGCTACTTCTTTAGCCATTACAAATCCCCCATCGCGAACACGGTGTTAAGTCTTTTTTTCGTCGGTTCCGCTTTGGCCGTGGGGTGCTCCACCGGCTCAGTCTTGGGGGGTGTATCCATGTCCAGGCGCTTCTCTATGGTTGCAAGCCATTCTTGCGCCCTTGATCCGTTCTCAGGTCCAAAGGAATTGTGATCACACCCGTCGCAGCTAAAAGCGATCTGCTTTGATGCAGTTCGATAGAAGCATACGGAGTGATCACACCCTTTGCCAGGACATGGCCCGTGTCCCACTTTGGTACGTGGTACGCGGGCCATTTTTTATAGGCCCACCAGTGCGTCTGGGTGGAAGTGCTCGACTTCGCTGTCGGAGTCCATCCGCACCGCGATTTCGCCCGTATCGCCGTCCTCACCGACCACGGCTCCCGCCTGGCCGTGGTGCTCTAAACCTTCATCCACCACCTTGACACACTGTGCTGGTGTAAATTTCATTTTCTTCATCCTCTTGATCCGGGGTGGCCGACCCCGTGGCGGTTTTGGCGGCCCACATAGCCGCCAATTTTTCATAAAGTAGGTCGTTTTCGTCCGGCTCGATTTCTTCGGCCGTACAGTTATTGATACCAGTCCAAGGGGCCGCTTCGCGTCCCTGAAAATCGGGCGCGGAGTCAAAAACACCGGGGCCAAAGGCCTCCAGGATGCGGGCCGCGCTGGCCCGCACACCCAGGCGCTCGGCTTCAAATTCGTTGGTATCGGCCAGCCCGGCGCGTTGCACCGTCCACTGGTGGAGGCGGGTTTGCAGGCCGTATTCATCCGCGCCTTCGCGGCCCACCACACCCACCACCCGACTGACAAGTTCGCCATATTTGCCGCCGTCTTCTTCGGTGTAGAGCGGTTTCAAGGTCAGGTCTTTTCGTGGCACGTCTGGGCCACCCTGCAGCAGCCAGAACATGGCCCACAGCGAACGCACCGCAGCCGCGCGGGGCAGTTCAAACAAGTCGTTTTGCACCTGGCGCTCTTCTTCCGCACCCAGTCGGCGCAGTTCACGCCACACGGTTACCGATGGTCCCCCGATCTGCTGAAACTGGCGCAGGCCGTGGGTTTTGGCCCAGGCCTGCACCCGTTCGCTGCTAACTTCGGCGTGCGTCCCGGTTTCGTTGTCGATGCCCATGCCTGCGCCGTCCTGGCGCAAGCCGTCCACGTTTTTAGATATGTATTTGGCGATGTATCCGGTGGCGCTTCCCTGTTCCAAGTCGATCAGCTTGGAGTCGTAGCGCTGCTCTACCGCCCCGCGTTCGTTGGGTGATTCCTTGAGGGCGTATTCCCCGACGATGCCTATAACACCCTGGCCGTGCTTGTTCATGCCAGCGGCGCAGCGGGCGGCATTGAACCAGCCGACGATTTCGGCCGGCATGTAGAGCAGGATGTGCCAGTGAACGCACCCGTCGTGGTGTGGCTCTGCCACGCGGAAGCCGTAGGGGAAATAGCCTTTGCGCCGCCACTTGGCCCGGATCTTCTGCCACAGGTCGGACATGTAGGCCTGCGCATCCTTGGGGGTTTCATCCGTCCATTTGCTGTTGACTGTCCCGGCCCCGCTGAATCGGTGAAACCGGCTTGGACACGTCATGGTTAGGAAAACTGCGGTGTGGCCCATGTACTTCGCCATTTCTTCAAAGCCGCGCAGCCGCATCATGAGTTCACCGCGGCGAATGGCCGGGTTGCTGATTGACCGGTCGGCCAGTTCCAGTAGGTTGATGGCCTGGCCGTCCTCGTTGACCACTTCCATGTTTTCCAGCACTTCCCGGCCTGCCTGGCGGCGCATGCGCTTCGCTCTTACGGCATGGTCCGAAACGTAGGCCTGTTTGTGCTTGCAGACGGCACCCGCCGTGCGTTCAATGCTCTCGTTTTGCAGCAGGGTCGCCCGGCGCAGGTTGCGCCGCCACCACATGGGATCAACCATGCGCCCTACCCTGCCCGGCAGTTCTACCTTTGGGTCGATGCAGGCAACGCCGCAGTGTGCGGCCACGGCGTTCAGTTCAAAGGCCAGGGCCTCGGGCTGGTGGGTGGCGCGCACCTCATGCTGTGGGGTAAAAACGAAGTCCCGCACCCGCTTCGCATAGCGGCCAGCAGCGGCGCAGATTTCCGCATCGGTGGCGCGGCCATCCAGGGGGGCGACGTTCAGCACAGGGTCAGACAAACCAGAGTTTCGGGCCGACCCGGTAGGCCATGGTGGCGAAGTGGCTGCGCGTCATTTCCGTGACGCGCTCGGGGGTGCAGTCGTGGGGCATGTCGAAAAACGCCTTTTCCCGTGTCACCACGTCCACCACGGCAAACTCGCCGCCGTCGGGTTCATCGAAATAGTTGGGGTCGCTTTCTGTCACCACCACCACCAAGCAATCCAGCAGCCTCCAGCCGTCGTGCCGGTGGTCCAGCTTGGATTTCTCCAGCAGGTAGCGGCTGTGGAAGTTGCCGCGCTTGCAGCCTGGGTGCGGGTCGCGCAGCACGCCGACGGTCTGGACGCTCACGGCCTGGGGTCCGGCGTAGGTCATAGATACCCCCACGGGAAAGACCACACCTTCAAGCTGTTTCGCTTGCTGCCGCCCATCTTTACGAGTGTGGCGCAGTTGTAGCGCAGCCGGAATTGATACCTGCGGCCATGGGTGTTTGTGATGTCGAACAACACAAAGCCATTCATCCCCAGCACGTAGAAAGCAGCGCGGCCAGCCAGTTCGGCCAACCGTGCGGATATTTGGGGGCGGGTCATGGTGTTGGCCCCGTTACATTAGGTTGCACAGGAGCACCCGAATGGACCATAACCCACCTCTCGCCAGTGGCGAACCAGTGCCACCAACTGGCCCGCCGAAACAAATAGCCGTCGCGCAGCCGCCAGTTATTCCCATTGATAAGCTGCTCGATGCTGCAAATCCCATATTGCATGCGGCAGTCGCTGCAATTGAGCGATCCACCCACCACACCGGTATCGTTACTGGCCTCTTGCTCGGAATCATCATTCTTAGCCTGACCGGCACCGCCGTTTACTCCCTGTATCTTGGGCATGTGGATACGGCAGAGAAAATTATCATTGCCCTTGTCAGCTTTCTTGGGGGGGCCGCTATGTTTAGCGGCACTCCGAAGAAGTAGCTCAGCCCCACCCGGAGCGGATACCACCACCAGGGCTAAGCCTACATACGCCAGAGAGAGCCCGACGCTCAGTGCTGTTGACTCCCTCACAGCACCACCCCCGCCGCCTTGCGCGCCGCTTCGGCGGAATCGGCACAGGCATCCAGCTGGCGGGCAAACTTTCGGGCTTCGCTGGGGTCCATCTTGTCGGGGTAGCCCAAGCCCAATCCGATATGGAGCGTCAAGGCCACGAACTGGCTTCGCGGGGTGTAGCTGGCTTCCAAGACGCGCCCGCCGATGGTTTTTGCTTTGGTGGTCATTCCGCCACCCCTACGCACAAGGCCGCGAACTGTTTCCCAGTCACGGATATGGCCGTTTCGACGTAACCAGTGATCTGCAAGGCGTTGAAACGGCGTGCCGCCTCAAGCTGGGTGGTCAACCGCACACCGTTTTTACCGATGCTGCCCGCGTACACGGGGACTGGCACCTTAGGCGCGTCTTTGACGATCACCCAGTTTTTTGGTTCGGCTTTGTAGCTCATATCGTCTGGTTCCTGCGCCGGTTCTTTGGTGCCTTAGGAAGAGTCCCTAAGGGCCAGCCGAATTGCATCCGGGGGGAACCGACGAAAGCGACCCGGTTCGGCTGACGGGGCGAATATACATCTCAAGTTGCGATTGCGTCAACACTTGAGATGCATCGCATCCCGCAATCGTTGAACGATCACAGGGTTTGATCTATATTCCGCCTTAGGGATACTCCCTAAGGAACCGACGAAATGAAAGCCTACCAATGGATTGACCGTGTAAAAGCGGCACACGGATGGCCGTCCGACTACCGGGCGGCAAAGGAACTCGGCATTGCGCAAAACACGATCTCTACCCTGCGCAAACGAGAGAGCACTTTGGACGAGGAATCATCCATAAAGGTAGCCCAGGCGCTGGGCGAACGCCCCGAAGCGGTCTACCTCGACCAGCTGGCAGAGCGAACAAAATCCCCTGCCCTACGTAGCGCTCTGGCCGCTGCTGCTACCCGACTTTGTATATTATGTTAAGTTGCGGAGCACTCAAGGGCATCCGAAATTAAAAAACCATACCGCTGGGTAACCCACCGGACCGCGCACCCAATCCAGGGGCGCATCGCGAACACGCCCATCTGCTACAAAAAAAGTAGCTGCAGGCGCATACGCAGTATTCGCCTGAGCCCTCTTCTCTTTAAATTTTAGATTTGTAGCCGGGCCGGGCCGGTTTGGCGGGTTTGCCCGAGCCGTTATCGCGCGGCGGCAGGCCGGTGTGCTGGGTCAGCAAGCGGCCCTTAGTGACTGGCGATGACTTGGTGGTCACCGTGGTGGAGTTCTTTTTTCGCGCACTCTCGTAGCCGCCATCGGTCATCGGCTGGTAGGTCGGGATCAGATGGTGTTTGCCATTGCCGATCAGGTCGGCCCGGCCCATGGTCTTTAGCGCTTCACGCAGCAGCGGCCAGTTGTTCGCATCGTGGTAGCGCAAGAAGGCCTTGTGCAGTCGGCGGCGCCGGTCACCACGGACGATGTCCACCGTTTCGCTATCGCGGGTGATCTTGCGCAGCGGGTTCTTGCCGCTGTGGTACATCGTGGTGGCGGTGGCCATCGGCGACGGGTAGAAGGTCTGCACTTGGTCGGCGCGGAAGCCATTTTTCTTCAACCAAAGCGCCAGGTTCATCATGTCTTCGTCGCTGGTACCGGGGTGCGCGGCGATGAAATATGGGATGAGATACTGCTTCTTGCCGGCTTCCAGGCTGAACTTTTCAAACAGCGTTTTGAACTTGTCGTAGCTGCCGATGCCGGGCTTCATCATCTTGGTCAGCGGGCCCTGCTCGGTGTGCTCCGGCGCGATCTTCAGGTAGCCGCCGACATGGTGCGTCACCAGCTCTTTCACGTATTCAGGGCTTTGCACCGCCAGGTCGTAGCGCAGGCCGGAGCCGATCAAAATCTTCTTGATGCCTTTGAGCGCGCGGGCGCGGCGGTAAATCTTGATCAGCGGATCGTGGTTGGTACCCAGGTTCGAGCAGATGCCTGGGTAGACGCAACTCGGCTTGCGGCAGGCGGCCTCGATCTCGGGACTCTTACAGCCGAGTCGGTACATATTCGCCGTCGGGCCGCCCAGGTCCGAGATGGTGCCGGTGAAGCCTTTGACCTTGTCGCGGATGTCTTCGACTTCCTTGATGATCGATTCTTCGGAGCGGCTCTGGATGATGCGGCCCTCGTGCTCGGTGATCGAGCAAAAGGTGCAGCCGCCAAAGCAGCCACGCATGATGTTCACGCTGAAGCGGATCATCTCCCAGGCGGGAATCTTGGTGGTGCCGTCATGGCTACCTTTCTCGTCGGCGTAGTCCGGGTGCGGGCTACGCGCATAGGGCAGGTCGAACACCGTGTCCATCTCGGCCGTCGTCAGCGGAATCGGCGGCGGGTTGATCCACACATCGCGGGCGGTCACGCCCTCGCCATGGGCCTGCACCAGCGCGCGGGCGTTGCCGGGGTTGGTTTCCAGATGCAGCACGCGGTTGGCGTGGGCGTATAGCACCGGATCGGATTTGACCTGCTCGTAAGACGGCAGGCGGATCACCGAGCGCTCGCGTGGCGGCACCTTGATCTTGGCGAGTTCACGGGCTTGCGAGCGGGCTAAGGCATCGCCCAAAGATGGACTCATCTTCACCACTGCTTCTGCCGGCACGCCCTGTGGATTGGCCTCGTCCTTGGAGCAGGTCGCGCCCTGCTCTGCCGCTTGCTCCGACGTAGTCTGGTAGGGGTTGATGTGCGACTCGACACGCCCCGGTGCATCGACCGAGGTGGAATTGATCTCGGTCCAGTCGCGGCCGGTCGGGTCATCGCTGCGGCGGATGAAGGCGGTGCCGCGCACATCGGTGATGCTCTGCACCGGCTCCTTGGCGGCGAGTCGGTGGGCCACTTCAACGATCGCCCGCTCGGCATTGCCATACAGCAGCAGATCGCACTTGGCATCCACCACCACGCTGCGGCGGACCTTGTCGGACCAGTAGTCATAGTGGGCGATGCGGCGCAGCGAGCCTTCAATGCCGCCGAGCACGATGGGCACGTCTTTATAGGCTTCGCGGCAGCGCTGGCTGTAAACGATGGCCGCGCGGTCGGGGCGCTTGCCGCCGATATCACCGGCGGTATAGGCATCGTCACTGCGAATCTTGCGGTCGGCGGTGTAGCGGTTGATCATCGAATCCATGTTGCCCGACGTAACGCCGAAGAACAGGTTTGGCTTGCCCAGCGCCTTGAACGGGTCGGCGCTTTGCCAGTCCGGCTGGGCGATGATGCCGACGCGAAAGCCCTGCATCTCCAGCATGCGACCGATCACTGACATGCCGAAGCTGGGGTGGTCCACATAGGCGTCGCCGGTGACGATGATCACGTCGCAGCTGTCCCAGCCCAGTTTGTCCATCTCGGCGCGGCTCATCGGCAGGAATTTGGATGTGCCAAAACGCGCCGCCCAGTACTTGCGGTAGCTGGTCAGCGGCTTGGCGGCGCGCGCGAAAAAGGAAACGTCAACCGGGGCGTTCATTAGGGAGCTTTGTTGGGAGTAACCCGCGATTTTAAGGGCTGGGGCGCTTTTGCGTACCTTGTCATGCTGAACGGCCCCAAAACATGCAAATGTGGCATATCTGTATAGACAATCGTGTATGTTGGGCCAGGTTGATGGCTTTCATACTTACAAGGGTCTACAAAATTGGCTGTGTTACAAACAAGGCTATGTTTGATGCTGCGACTGATTCCCAATATTTTGCCAAAGCGGTGTCACAGTTAGGTAGTGAACGGGGCATGCGGACCAACCGGGCCGTTGTGGGTGCGCAAGGCATCAAAATCCTGGACAAAGGTGCCAAAGTGACGCCGAGGCTGTACGAACGGCTGGTACAGCACCACCCGACCACGCCGCTCGAAGATGCCATCGACATCGATGCTGCGGTGAACGGCAAAAATCTGCGGGCCATGGGCGAAGAACTGTTGGAGAGCAATCTGTGTTCTCGCGCATGGCGGAAAAGCCCGCGGACCGCAAGCTGATGCTGGACAGCCTGGAGGCCGTGCCGCTACCGACCGCCATCGTCTTTCAACTCACCGTAGTGCGCGATGTACACCCCGAGCAATTTCGCTACTTTATAGCCACCGCCCTCACCGCCGTGTGGCTGGGCAACCGCCCGCTGGCGCTGCGCAGTGATCTGGTCATGCTGGCCGCAGCCGGACTGCTGCATGACCTGGGAATGATGCACATCGACCCGGTGCTGCTGGAGCCCAGCACCGAGATCAGCCCCGAGCAACGCCGCCAACTGTATTCACACCCCCTGGTGTCGGTGCTGCTTCTGGAACGCCATGCAGAGTACCGCAATGAGATGCTGCGCGCCGTACGCGAACACCACGAGGTGCTGGACGGCTCGGGCTACCCCGCCGGGCTGGCGGCCACGGCCATCGGGGCTTGGGGTCGGATTGTGTCGCTGGCGCAGGTGGTAGCCACCCTGGTGCGCCCCGGCCGTAGTCATGCGTTGCTGCGTTTGTCGGTGCTACTGCGAACCAACCGGCACCGCTACGACACCGTGCTGATCAACCGCATGCTGCCACTGTTGCAGCACTCTGGCGTTGCAACCACCCAGACGGAGCGCATCGACAACCCGGTCGCGGACCCGGTGCGCCACCTCAAGGCGATCTACCATGCGCTGCTGGGCTGGCCCGCCGCCCTGGCGCAGGACATGCGCTGGTCGGAGGCGCGGCGCGGTGGTCTGGTATTCATCGGCGAACGCTGCGCGCGCATCCACCGCACCATCATCGAATCGGGCATGGCACCTGACCAATTGCAAAGCCTAGATGCCGATGCCATCACCGGGCTGCTGGCCGATGAGCTGTCGCTGATTACCCGCGAATTGGCCTGGCAACTGCGCGCCGTGGAGCGCGAGGCCCGCAGGCGCTGGGCGGCTAACGCTGATGAAAAATTGCCACACAGCCTGGCCGCGTGGGCGGACGAGGTGGAAGCCGTCTGCGCCGACCTGGTCGACCGCAGCACAATAGCGGCGGTGCAGACAGAGAAAATATGAGTCAAATAGGCATCTAGCGCATATTAAACATAGGCTATATGCTATTTTTATAATAGCAATTAGCTACCCAGCCCCATGGCCCGGGTAATCACCTCTTTCATGATTTCGTTGGTGCCGCCGTAGATGCGCTGTACCCGGGCATCGGCGTAGGCGCGGGTGATGGGGTATTCCCACATGTAGCCGTAGCCGCCGAAAAGCTGCACGCATTCGTCCATCACTTTGCACTGCAGGTCGGTGGTCCAGTACTTGGCCATGCTGGCGGTGGCGGTGTCCAGCCGGTCTTGCAGCAGCAGCTCCGTACAGCGGTCGATGAACACCTGGGCCACCTGCACCTCGGTTTGCAGCTCGGCCAGGGTGAAGCGTGTGTTTTGGAAGCTGGACACCGGCTGGCCAAACACCTTGCGCTCTTTCACATAGGCCACGGTCCAGTCGATGGCCGCTTGGGCCGCCGCCACGGCCGTGATGGCGATTTGCAGGCGCTCCCAGGGGAGTTGCTCCATCAGGCAAATGAAGCCCTTGTTTTCATGCAGGCCGCCGCCCAACAACTGCTCCGGGCCCAGCTGTACGTTGTCAAAAAACAGCTCGGCCGTGTCCTGCGCCTTCATGCCCAGCTTTTTAAGGCGCTTGCCCACGGTAAAGCCAGGCATACCGCGCTCGACCAGGAACAGACTGGTGCCCTTGGCCCCGGCCGCGGGGTTGGTCTTGGCCACCACCACCACCAGGTCGGCATGCCAGCCGTTGGTGATGAAGGTCTTGCTGCCGTTGAGGCGGTAGCTGCCGTCAGGCTGTTGGATCGCGGTGGACTGGATGCCCTGCAGGTCCGAGCCGGCGGCCGGTTCGCTCATGGCAATTGCGCCCACCATGGCTCCACTGGCCATCTGCGGCAGGTACTTGGCTTTTTGGGCGGGCGTGGCGTAGTGCAATAGGTAGGGGGCCACGATTTCGCTGTGCAGGCTGTAGCCGATGCCGGTGATGCCGGCCTGGGCCAACTCCTCCATCTGCACCACCGAATACAGCTTGTCGGCCCCTGAGCCGCCAAACTCTTCGGGCATGGAGGTGCATAAAAACCCGTTGGCCCCGGCCTTGTGCCATATGGCCCGGTCCACATAGCCCTGCTCTTCCCAGGCGGCGTGGAAGGGGACGATTTCTTTGTCGATAAAACGGCGAAAGCTGTCGCGAAATGCAGCGTGGTCGGGGTTGAAAAGGGTGCGTTCAATCATGCGGAGGGGGTTGGATGTAAGACCGAATCAATGTACCGCAGCACCCCACAGGGCTGCCACCACGTTTCCCCCATCGCCCGCCTCCATCCTCCTTTTAGAGGATAAATACGGCCGCTTAATGGTGCTGTTCCCGTGCTGCCCGCACGCCCCGCGCCACTACCACCGCCGCCAGCAGCATGCCGTACACGCTCAGTATCTGCATCCGCAAGTTCTGCAAGGACTCCACCCGTACAACATCGGAAGCATTGTTGCCAAGCTGGGGCACGGAGGCCTGCGGCAGCAAGGCACTTACCTCCTGCGCCATGTGTAAAAACCCGGCAGCAGCCAGGCATGGCAACAACAGCGCCGCGGCCGCCCAGGTCCAACGCCAGCGGTGGTAACCCGGCCGTTTGCGCAAGGCCATGTGCAAACCCATACAGCCATGCAACCAGCCGGGTGCCAGCAGCGCCAGTTGGCGGCCCTCGGAGCCGGTGCGCAGCAGGGCTGTAACCACCCGCTGGTAATGCGGCACCAGGCCATACCACTCAAAAGCCATGCGGGTCGCCACCGCGTGGCCCACCAGCAGCATGGGAATGGCCAGGCCCGCGCCAATCCGCAGCAGCTCCACCGCAGGCAAACGCAGCGTGGGCCGCTGGTACAGTCCCAACAGGGCCAGCACCAGGTGCACCGCAAACGCGCTGTACAGCAACAAGGTTCCCAGCGCGCTGTGCCACACCACCAGCGCCACCCGCAGACCCTGCTCTGCTGCATCCAGCGACACCAGGCCCAAGGCATGGTTGAGCAGGTGCGAAGCTATATACACCCACAGCACTACACCCGAGCCCAGTCGCAGGGCACGTGAAGTCGGCATGGGCAGGGTAGGCGTGCGCATAAATAACGAATAGATAGAAGATGGTATCGGCAAGCAGCGCAATCTGCAGGGCGGGCCGTGGCGATAATCCAGGCATGAGCTCTTTGCCTTCTACGCCCCCCTCCTCTGCACCCGCATCTGCGCTGCACCAGCCCCAGTCGCCTACCGACTTGTTCATGTCCTTTACCTGGCTGGCTTTGCAGGGCTTTGGCGGCGTGCTGGGCGTGGTGCAACGCGAGTTGGTCGAGAAAAAACGCTGGCTGACCAACGAGGAATTCCTCGAAGACTGGGCCGTGGCGCAGATCATGCCCGGCCCCAACGTGCTCAACCTGGGGGTAATGATTGGTGACCGCTATTTCGGCCTGCGCGGGGCCCTGGCGGCATCGATCGGCTTGCTGGCCGTGCCGCTGCTGGTGGTGTTGGCACTGGCGCTGGTCTACGCGCAGTACGCCGGCCACCCGGCCGTGGCCGGTGCCTTGCGCGGCATGGGTGCAGTGGCGGCGGGCCTGATTTGCGCTACCGGCCTGCGCCTGCTGCGGGCCGTGCGCCGCCATGTGATGGGTATCGCGCTATGCACCGTGCTGGGGGTGCTGACCTTTGTGCCGATTGCCCTGTTGCACTGGCCGCTGATCTACGTGCTGCTGACCATCGGCGGCGCGGCCTGCGTGCAAACCTACCGCAAGCTGGCACCATGAACGCCTTGCACCAGATCACCATGCAGGCGCTGGACTGGCTGAGCCTGTGGTGGCACTTCAGTGCGCTATCGCTGCTGGCCGTGGGCGGCGCGATCACTGCGGCACCAGACATGCATCGCTTTCTGGTCGAGCAGCAGCATTGGCTGACTAACGAGCAGTTCAACGCGTCCATCGCTATTGCCCAGGCCGCGCCGGGGCCCAATATTCTGTTTGTCGCCCTGATGGGCTGGAATGTGGGGCTGAATGCCGGTGGCTACGCCGCCGCCCTGCTGGGCATGGCCTGCACCATGCTGGGCCTCTTGCTGCCCAGTACCACACTGATGTGGTTCTCGGCCCGCTGGGGCCACCGCAACCGCGAGCTGCGCGCCGTGCGGGCCTTCAAACAGGGCATGGCGCCGATCGTGATTGCGCTGATGCTGGCCACCGGCTGGCTGCTGTCCAGCGCCCAGCACGGACCAGACCGCGACTGGCCCCTGTGGCTGATGACCGCCCTCAGCGCCCTGATCGTGTGGCGCACCAAGATCCACATACTGTGGCTGCTAGGGATTGGGGCTGCTTTGGGGGCAATGGGCTGGGTGTGAAGGATGCTATGCTTTTTTGGTAAAAAAGCCTAGCACCATGTGCAGGTTGAATCTACGCTAGAAGGTGATTAGAGGCCTGAAAAAGGCCTCTAAATTACTTACTTTCTGCTTTGGTGTCTGTGAACCGGCCGTAGCTTTGCAGGCGGTCATAGCGGCGGTCCAACAGTTCCTTGACCTTCAGGTCGCTGACCTGGCGGTAAGCATCGCCCAGGGCGCGCTTCAGGAAAGCCGCCATTTGCTTGTGGTCGCGGTGCGCGCCACCCACGGGCTCGTTGACGATCTTGTCGATCACGCCCAGGGCTTTGAGGCGGTGGGCGGTGATGCCCAGGGCCTCGGCGGCGTCAGAGGCTTTGTCAGAAGTCTTCCACAGAATCGATGCACAGCCTTCGGGGCTGATCACCGAATAGATGGAATATTGCAGCATCACCACCTGGTCGGCCACCGAAATCGCCAGCGCGCCGCCGGAGCCGCCTTCGCCGATGATGGTGGTGATGATGGGCACTTCCAGCTGCGCCATCTCAAAAATGTTGCGGCCAATGGCCTCGGACTGGCCGCGCTCTTCTGCGTCGATGCCAGGGTAGGCACCGGGCGTATCCACAAAGGTAAACACCGGTAGCTTGAACTTTTCGGCGGTTTTCATCAGGCGCAGGGCTTTGCGGTAGCCCTCGGGTTTGGTCATGCCGAAATTGCGCAGGCCACGTTCCTTGGTGTCGCGGCCTTTTTGGTGGCCCAGCACCATGCAGGCGGTGCCGTTGAACCTAGCCAGGCCGCCGACGATGCTCAGGTCATCCGAGAAGTGGCGGTCGCCGTGCAGTTCGACGAAATCGGTAAAGATTTCTTTCACGTAGTCCAGCGTGTAGGGGCGCTCGGCGTGGCGGGCAATCTTGGTGATCTGCCAGGGCGTGAGCACGCTGTAGATATCCTTGGTGAGTTGCTGGCTTTTTTTGCTGAGCTGGTCGATTTCTTCCGAGATATCGACGGCCGACTCAGTCTGCACGTAGCGCAGCTCTTCGATTTTGGTTTCCAGGTCCGAGATGGGCTGCTCGAAGTCGAGGAAGGTTCTTTTAGCCAAAATTTTTACTCCTTATTGAAAGGATTTTTGCCCGCTTTCTGAGCGCCCGTTGGGCGGTCAGAAACACAGCAAAAATCCTATTTTTTTACATCCGGCGCAGGCACAGGTGCCAAAGAGCGCCAAATATACCAAGTTGCCACACTGCAAAACGGTGCCCAGGCGGCGGCCACTTCACGGGCCTCGCTGCGGCTCACCGGGTCGCCGGAAAAGTAGTTCTGGCTGATGCCATTGATCAGGCCCACATCGTCCAGCGGCAGCACGTTGGGCCGCATCATGTGGAAGATAAGAAACATCTCGGCCGTCCAGCGGCCAATGCCGCGGATGGCCACTAACTCAGCAATGATGGCCTCGTCGTCCATGGCATCCCAGGCTTGTACATGCAGCTTGCCCGCGTCGAAATGCAGGGCCAGATCAACCAGGTATTCGACCTTGCGGGCGCTCAGCCCGGCGGCGCGCATGTCATCTACCTTGAGCTTGAGCACGTTTTGCGGAGCCATCTGCTCCGGCAACCTGACGAACTTGCCCCACACGGTTTGCGCGGCCTTGACCGAGATCTGCTGGCCCACCACGCTGCGCGCCAGGGTGGTAAAAGCGTCGCCGCGGGTTTCCAGGCAAACATCGCCAAACTGCGGGATCAGGCGCTTCATCACACGGTCTTTTTTGATGAGGTGCTTGCGCGCTTCGGTCCAGTAGGCGGGGGTAAAAACCACCCCACTCTCCATGGGCGGATTCGCTACATTTTTAAGAGCTACCACCGCATATTCCACCTGGGCTGCAAGCCTAAAACCTTTAAATTTCTCATCATGCAGCTTCCCAGGTCGTGCCGCTGGCTGCGTCCTTGAGGGCGATGCCGTTGGCCAGCAGGTGCTGGCGGATGCGGTCGGCCTCGGCGAAGTTGCGGGCGGCCTTGGCCTCGGCGCGCTGGGCGATCAGCAGTTGGATGGCTGCATCGTCCAACACCGTACCGGCTTGCAAAAACGCCTTGGCACTGCCCTGCAGCAAGCCCAAGGTGCCGCCCAGGGCTTGCAACAGCCCGGCGAGTTCGGCCGATTGGGTGCGGTTGACCTCGCTGGCCAGGTCAAACAGCACGGCCAGGGCTTCAGGGGTGCCAAAGTCTTCATCCATCGCGGCTTGGAAGCGGGCGGCGAAAGTCTGGCTCCAGTCGATGGCGGCGGGCACCACCGGAACCACCAGGCTTAGCGCGGTGTACAGGCGTTTGAGGGCGGTACGGGCGTCAATCAGATGCGCATCGCTGTAGTTCAGCGGGCTGCGGTAATGGGTGCGCACCAGGAAGAAGCGCAGGGTTTCCGCGTCAAACTTCTGCAGCACGTCGCGGATAGTGAAAAAGTTACCCAGGCTCTTGGACATCTTTTCGTTGTCTACGCGCACAAAGCCGTTGTGCACCCAGAAGCGCGCCAGCCGCTTGCCGGACGCGCCTTCGCTCTGGGCGATTTCGTTATCGTGGTGCGGGAACTGCAAATCGGCACCGCCGCCGTGGATGTCGAAGCTTTCGCCCAGGGTCTGGCAGGACATGGCCGAGCATTCGATGTGCCAGCCGGGGCGGCCAGGGCCAAAGTCACTGGGCCAGATGGCGTCGGCGGGTTCGGTGGGTTTAGCGGCTTTCCACAGCACAAAGTCCAGCGGGTCGTCCTTGCCGTCCAGCACCGCCACGCGTTCACCGGCGTGCAGCTCGTCCAGTGATTTGCCCGACAACTGGCCGTAGCCGGGGAATTTGCGCACCGCAAAATTCACATCGCCTTGCGGCGTGCGGTAGGCCAGGCCTTTGTGCTCCAGCGTGCCAATCAGGTTCAGCATCTGCGCCACGTAATCGGTGGCACGCGGCTCCAGCGTGGGCGGCTGGATGCCGAGCAAGGCTATGTCCTGGTGCATGGCCAGGGTCATCTCGTCGGTCAGGGCGCGGATGGTGATGCCACGCTGCACGGCGCGGGCAATGATCTTGTCTTCTATGTCGGTGATGTTGCGCACATAGGTGACGCGCAGGCCGCTGACCTTGAGCCAGCGCTGCACCACGTCGAAGGCCATCATCATGCGGGCATGGCCGATGTGGCACAAATCGTAAATCGTCATGCCGCACACGTACATGCGCACATGGCCGGGCTCGATGGGGGAAAACTCTTCGGTGGTACGCGATAGCGTGTTGTAAATGCGCAAACTCATGGAATCTAATAATGCCGCAGAACGCAAAAGCGCTCAACGGGGATGGTCAGGGGGTGGTCAAGGGGTAGTGGGATCGGGTAGCGGCACAAGCAACAAGGGTGACAACAGGTGTGGAAACAGCGGCATCAGACCCCTCGGCTACAATCTTGGGCAGTATATCGCCCCGCGTTTGGGCATGGGATCCACCCTGTTTGCACCTTGTTGTAGAGGCTTTATGTCACATTCCTTGCCACGTTTGTCGGTTGTTTTGCGCCTTCTTGCGGCATCAGTGCTTGTCGCCTCGGCGGCGGCCCACGCCGATGACTATGGCGATGTCAGCCAGTTGCTGAAGACGGGCAAGTTGGCCGAAGCCCAGGCCAAAGCCGACCTGTATCTGGCCGTCAAGCCCAAAGACCCGCAAATGCGCTTCCTGAAATCGGCCGTGCAGTCGGCCGCAGGCCAGCCCCTGGAGGCTATCACCACGCTGACCGCGCTGACCCAGGAATTTCCCGAGTTGCCCGAGCCGTACAACAACCTGGCTGTGCTCTATGCCAGCCAGAACCAGTACGACAAGGCCCGCACCGCGCTGGAAATGGCCGTGCGCATCAACCCGACCTACGCCACCGCCTACGAAAACCTGGGCGACGTGTATGCCAAGCTGGCCAGCCAGTCGTACAGCAAATCGCTACAGCTCAATGCCACCAACCCCCAGGCCTCGCAAAAAGTGGCTTTGCTGAAGACGGTGCTGGCACCCGCCACGCCAGCGGCACCCACCAAGACCAAGTAAGCCTGCGCAGACCATCCACAGGGCAGCGCAACGGCTGCCCTTTTTGCCTTTTTAATTCCCTCTTTAGCGCTTTCTGCCATGACCTTCTCCCCCTCTAAACGCGCCTTGGTGCTCGCCTGCGCCCTGTGGGCATCTCACGGTGCTTTTGCCGCCGATGCACCGCAACTCAAGTTCACCACCTCGCTGGGCGATTTTGTGGTCGAGGTCTACCCCGACAAAGCGCCCAAGACAGTAGAAAACTTTTTGCAGTACGCCAAAGACAAGCACTACGAAGGGACAGTGTTCCACCGCGTGATGGACGGCTTCATGGTGCAAGGCGGCGGCTTCACCGCCGACATGAAAGAAAAGCCCACCCGGCCTCCCGTGCCTTTGGAAGCCAACAACGGCCTGAAAAACGACCGGGGTACCATCGCCATGGCGCGCACCAGCAACCCGAATTCGGCCACTGCGCAGTTTTTCATCAACGTGCAAAACAACGCCAGCCTGAACGCGCCCTCCCCTGACGGCTACGGCTACACCGTGTTTGGCAAAGTTGTCAGCGGCATGGACGTGGTGGACAAAATCCGCACCGTGCCAACCGGCAACAAAGGCCCGTTCCAAAACGTCCCGCTGACCCCGGTCAGCATCCAATCCGTCACCCTCGTTAAATAAAAAAGGAATCCTTGCCATGAGCAACCCTAAAGTCGAACTCCACATTGCCAATCGCGGCGTGATCACCCTGGAACTGGACGCTGAAAAGGCCCCCAAGTCGGTCGCCAACTTTCTGGCCTACGTGGCCAAGGGCCATTACGACAACACCGTGTTCCACCGCGTGATTCCTGGCTTCATGGTCCAGGGCGGCGGTTTCGAGCCCGGTATGAAGCAAAAAGACAGCGACAAGCCGATCGACAACGAAGCCAACAACGGCTTGAAGAACGACAACTACACCGTGGCCATGGCCCGCACGAATGATCCGCACTCGGCCACCGCCCAGTTCTTCATCAACGTGGCCAACAACGGCTTCCTGAACCACACCGCCATTTCGGCATCGGGCTGGGGCTATGCAGTGTTCGGCAAGGTCGTGTCAGGCACCGAAGTGGTCGATGGCATCAAAGCCGTCAAGACCGGCAACAAGGGTGGCCACGGTGACGTGCCCGTCGAAGACGTGGTCATCGAAAAAGCCGTAGCCATCTAAACGGACTTCACCGTGACCCCGACCGTGCCCCCGGTGGCGGAGCTCATCGCTCCCTCCCACTGGCGCACGGTCGCATGCATTTCAGACCTGCATTTGCAGGCCAGCGAGCCCGCCACCTTTGATGCCTGGCAGCGCAGCATGGCCAACATGACGGCCGATGCGGTGTTCATCTTGGGCGATCTGTTTGAGGTTTGGGTCGGCGACGATGCGCTGGATGCCGACCCCGGCGGCTTCGATGCCGCCTGCGTGCAGGTGCTGCGCGCCAGCGCCCGCCAGCGCCCGGTGTTCTTCATGCACGGCAACCGCGACTTTCTGGTGGGGCGCGCCTGCCTGGATGCCTGTGGTGTCACCCTGCTCGACGACCCCACCGTGCTGCAATTTGCCGGGCAGCGCTGGCTGCTGAGCCACGGCGACGCGCTGTGCCTGGACGATGTGGCATACCTGCAATTCCGCGCCATGGTGCGCAGCCCGCAGTGGCAGCAGGATTTTTTGGCCAAACCCTTGGCTGAGCGCCAGCACATCGCCCGAGCCATCCGCAGCCAGAGCGAAGACCGCAAACGCAGCGGTGTGGCCTATGCCGATGTCGACGCGGCCGCCGCCGTAGCCTGGCTCCATGCCGCCCAAGCCACGGTGCTGGTCCATGGCCACACGCACCGTCCGGCACGGCACGACCTGGGAAACGGTCTCCACCAGGGTTTGCAACGCTGGGTGCTCAGCGACTGGGATGCCGCCGCCCATCCGCCGCGTGGCGAACTGTTGTGTCTGTCGGCCACAGGTGTGCAGCGCGTGCCACTGAATGGACACGAATTTTAGGTATCTAATCGGTGCCTGGCATATATAGTGCCTTCACATTTTGCTATATTTTAGATAGCATATTTTCAGGTGGGCTCATGGCACCTGTCCAAAGGCTCACTCCGCGTAATGTAAAACTCCCATGCAACCGGGGTCTATTCGCCGCTGACTTTGCCGCGCATAGCCTTGGTGCTGGCGCGCTGGCTTTTGCCCTCTAGCCGGCGCTGCTTTGAGCCGTAGGTAGGCTTGGTGGCGCGGCGCACCAGCGGGGCCTGGGCGACGCTGTTGACCAGCGCCTCCAGCCGGTACAGGGCATCGGCCCGGTTCTGGTCCTGGCTGCGGTGCTGCTGGGCTTTGAGCACCACCACACCGAGCTGGGTGATGCGGCTGTCACGCAAGGCCAGCAGCCGTTCTTTCACATCTGTTGGCAGGCTGGACGCAGCGATGTCAAAGCGCAGATGCACCGCGCTGGACACCTTGTTAACGTTTTGCCCGCCCGCGCCCTGCGCCCGGATGGCGGTCATTTCGACCTCCTCCGGGTCAATGTGCAGCGGGCGAAAGTAGATCACTTGAGTTGCACGGCACCAGACACCGTCACCTGCACCGTGCTTTTACCGGCCTCTACCGGTGCGGCCATGTCGCTGGAGGCCATTTTGGCTTCCATGGCCATCATGCGCGGACGCGGTATGCCGCCCGAGTCAGAGGCATTTACCGAGACTTCGCGCAGGCTGTAGCTGTTAAAACCAAAGCCCTTTGCGACCTCCATGGCCTTGGCCTTGAACTGCTCGATCGCCATGGCCTGGGCCTGGCCTTCCACCTGGGCCCGCTGGCTGCGGCTCAGGCCAAAGCTGACATTGCCCATGGTCAGCGTGCCGATCTTGCCTGCGGTGCTGGCGATACGGGCGAAGTCACGGCCTTCCAGGACCAGCTCGGTGCTGCCCTGCCAGCCCATGATCTTGCTGTCTTTGCCATAGCGCGGAAACAGGCTGAAGTTACCCGTACGGACATCCAGCTGGCCAGGTTGTGCGGCTTTTTTGGCCTCGTTCAGCGCCGCGTCCAGCGCAAGCTTTAGCTGGGTTTGCACCACGCCAGCGTCGCTGCCATCGCGGCTGGTAGAGAGCACCACGGTCAGTAGGTCTTGCTGTACCTCGACCGTACCGCTGGCCGACAACTGCACCACGTTCTGCAGTACGTTTTGGGGCATTTGGCCAGCCCCTATTTCTTGAGAAAAAACACTTCCAGCGCATACAAGCAATGCACTAATAGCTATACATTTAGGAGCAAATTTCAAAACCATGGACATACGGTACTTTCAAAAATAATGGACACACCCTGTTAACGATTGCCGCAGGGATTGCGCGGACCCGGGTCCGTCACACGAACGGTATTTACCGTTAAAAATCATGGCGTAAAGCACACTGGACCGTATGCAAAATTTGTAACATACTGTCAATGAGAGGTGTTCTCATCGGTTTTTGGCAGTTACACACTGCAAAATCGCCCTGTTACATATTACCGGTACACAGACTATGAACCAGACTGCCAACCGCCCCGACAAGATTTTGGTGGTCGATGATGACTCCCGTATCCGTGATCTGCTGCGCCGCTATTTGATGCAAGAAGGCTTTGAAGTCATGCTGGCCGAAGACGGCAAAGCACTCAGCCGCATCATGCTGCGCGACACCGCGGACCTGATCGTGCTGGACCTGATGATGCCAGGCGAAGACGGCCTGAGCATTTGCCGCCGCCTGCGCGCCGCCAACGACCGCACCCCCATCATCATGCTCACCGCCAAGGGTGAAGACATCGACCGCATCGTCGGTCTGGAAGTGGGGGCCGACGATTACCTGGGCAAGCCCTTCAACCCGCGGGAGCTGCTGGCCCGCATCCATGCCGTGCTGCGCCGCCGCCCGGTCAAAGAGGCCCCCGGCGCGCCGTCTATCGACAACGAAATCATCACCTTCGGGCCGTTCTCGTTCGACCTGGGCTCCCGCACCCTGAACCGCAACGGCGAAGAACTGCCGCTGACCACCGGTGAATTCGCCATGCTCAAGGCCCTGGTGCGCCACCCGCGCCAGCCGCTGTCGCGTGAAAAACTGGCCCTGCTGGCCCGCGGCCGCGAGTTCGAGCCGTTTGACCGCAGCCTGGACGTACAGGTATCGCGCCTGCGCAAACTGGTCGAGGTGGATGCCGCCGCACCGCGCTTCATCCAGACCGTGTGGGGCGTGGGCTACGTGTTTGTACCGGACGGCGCAGGTTGATGCGCCTTGCGTAAATCTCCCACGCGCCGCCAGTCAGACTCACGGGTGAACGACGCGGCAGACCTCTCCGATGGCACCAGCCCGGCACCGCTGGAGATGCTGCCCAACAAATCGCACCTGTCCCGCCAGATGGTGGTGGTCAGCCTGTTTTGGCGGACCTTCTTTTTGCTGGCAGTGCTGCTCATGGGCAGCATGCTGGCCTGGCTGGCCACCTTACGGGCACTGGACTTTACCCCCCGCGCAGTGCAGATGGCCCAGCAGATAGCCTCGCAGGTGAACCTGAGCCGTGCGGCGCTGATGCATGTAGATGCCATCGCCCGCGTCTCGCTGATCAAAACCATGGCCGACACCGAGGGCGTGCGCATCGTGCCGCGCGAGCCCAAAGACCAGTTTCTGCCCTTCGACAACGATGCGCTGAGCGAACGCGTGGCCGAAGAGCTGAAAGCTATCCTCGGCCCGGCCACTGTGGTGGCGCGCAGCGTGAACGACATCAACGGCCTATGGGTGGGTTTTCAGATCAACGGCGATGCCAACTGGCTGCAGCTGGACCGCGAGCGCTTCAATCCCGGCAGCAACAAAACCTGGTTTATCTGGCTGCTGACCATCGGCGGCCTGTCGCTGGCCGGGGCGGCGCTGATCGCCCGGCTGATCAACCGCCCGCTCAAGCAGCTGTCGTTTGCCACCAGCCGGGTGCGCGAGGGTGATTTTGATGCTAGCCACCTGGACGAACGCGGCGTGACCGGCGAAATCCGCGAGGTCAATATCGGCTTCAACCGCATGGCCCAAAAGCTGGCCAAGATCGAACAGGACCGCGTCGTCATGCTGGCCGGTATTTCACATGATCTGCGCACACCGTTGGCCCGGCTGCGGCTGGAAACCGAGATGAGCGTGACCGACGACGATGCCCGTGACCACATGGTGGCGGACATCGAACAGCTTGATGCCATCATCGACAAGTTTCTGGACTACGCCCGCCCCGGCGGCCATGCCAAGCTCAGCCCGGTATCGCTCAACGAGGTGCTGCAATCCAGCCTGTACGCCGTGCTGGAGTATGAAGACATGCGCATCCAGCTCAATGTCGAAGAGTCGCTGATGGTGCTGGCCGACGAGGTAGAGCTGGGCCGCGTCATCTCCAACCTGCTGGAGAACGCCCGCCGCTACGGCAAGTCGCCCGACACCGGCATCGCCGTGGTGGACATTGCCGCCAAAGCCCGCGACGACTGGGTGCTGCTGAAAGTGCGCGACCACGGCCAAGGCGTGGACCCGGAGCAGCTCAGCAGCCTGCACAAACCCTTTTTTCGGGGCGACACCGCCCGCACTGAAGCTACGGGCGCGGGCCTGGGCTTGTCGATTGTGGACAAAGCCATCCAGCGCATGGGCGGTGAGTTCGAGCTGGCCAACACCTCTTCGGGTGGCTTGGCCGCGCACATCAAGCTGCAACGGGCGAAGTAGGTACACCCCCAGGCTACAGCGCAAGCGCTTTTCGCCACCCCCCTTGCAGGGGGCAACACCAGCAGCCTGGCGGAGCCAGCTCTGCGGTGTTTCTGGAAGGCTTGCTTTTTAGCATGTGCGGTGGACTGACGATGGTGAGTATTTATATAAAAAATGCCTGCAGCCTATATTTTTTATAGGCTTTTTGCTATATTTTAAATAGCAGAACAACTGCCCGCGCCTCGATGCTCTGGCCCAGGCCGACCGGGCCCAGCTTTTCTGCTGTCTTGGCTTTGATGTTGATCTGTTCCAACTCCAGCCCCAGGCTGCTGGCAATGCGCGCACGCATGGCGGGGATGTGCGGCATCATTTTGGGGGCCTGGGCGATGATGGTGCTGTCGATGTTGCCGACACGGTAGCCCTTAGCGGCCACCCGGCGCAGGGCTTCGACCAGCAGCAGCATGGAGTCTGCGCCCTTGAACTGCGGGTCGGTGTCGGAGAAATGTGTGCCGATGTCGCCTAGCGCGGCCGCGCCCAGCAGGGCATCGGTGATGGCGTGCAAGAGCGCATCGGCATCCGAATGGCCCAGCAGGCCCATGGTGTGGGGAATCTCCACACCACCCAAAATCAGCTTGCGGCCCGCCACCAGGGCGTGCACATCCCAGCCTTCTCCAATACGAAACGGCATCAATCGGTCCTTGTAGATAAACGGGTTTGCAAAATGGCCTCGGCCAAGGCGAAGTCTTCGGGGTAGGTTACTTTGAAATTTTGGGCGTTTCCGGGCACCAATTTAGGCTGCAAGCCCAGCGCTTCGATAGCGCTGGACTCGTCGGTCACCTCGGCCCCCGCCGATTTCAGGGCCTTGGACAGCATGCCGATGCGGAACATCTGCGGGGTTTGCGCCAGCCATTTGTCGGCCCGCGGCACGGTTACGGTCACACGGCCTTGTGCCTCGCTTTTCAGCGTGTCGGGCAACTGGTGGGCTAACAGGCCGCCAACGGCATCCCACTGGCAGGCATCAATCAGTGCGTTAATCTGCGCCGGTGTGATCAGGCAGCGCGCGGCATCGTGCACCAGCACCCAGTCATCCGACCGCGCACCCTGCTCAAACAGGTCGTGTAGACCGTTGGCCACCGACGCGGCCCGGCTCGTGCCCCCGCAGTCGGACACCACGCACGCGGCGCTTTGCTGCTCAAAAAAATCGTCTCCCACCGCCACCACCACCAGCACATCGGCAATGCGCGGCACGCTGGCAAACGCCGCCAGGGTGTGCATCACCATCGGTAGGCCCGCCACGATCTGGTACTGCTTAGGAACATCCGGGCTGCGGGTAGCGATGGCACGGCTGCCTACACCGGCGCAGGGAATCAGGGCGAAAAAACGGGATATCGGGGACTTGGGTTCAATAGACATTGCCTGCATTCTAAAATCAGACTAACCACACCCCCTGCCGCAGTGCCGGGGGTGTTTTTGCATTCCTGAAATCCCACATTGCAGCTTATGGACCTCCCCAAACTCACCCCCGGTAAACGCTTCACCCTGCCCCGCCCCCAAGGCTCGGCCGATGCGGTGTTGCTGGCGCAACTGGCGCTGCGGGACAAGGCCCGGGGCTCGTTGACGGCCATCGTCACGTCGGACGCCAGCGACGCACAGCGGCTGATGGACGAAATGGTGTTTTTCGCGCCCAGCCTGCGCTGCGCCCTGTTCCCCGACTGGGAAACACTGCCCTACGACACGTTTTCGCCGCACCAGGACCTGATCAGCGAGCGCCTTGCCACGCTATGGAGAATTTCCCAGCGCGACAAGACCACCGGGGCCGACGTGGTCATCGTGCCCGCCACCACCGCGCTGTACCGCCTGGCCCCGCCCAGCTTCATGGCGGGCTACACCTTCCAGTTCAAGACCAAGCAAAAGCTCAACGAGGCCAAGCTCAAGGCCCAGCTCACGCTGGCGGGCTACAGCCATGTGACCCAGGTGGTCAGCCCCGGCGAATATGCCGTGCGCGGCGGCCTGATCGACCTGTTCCCCATGGGCAGCGCCGTGCCGTACCGGGTGGATTTGTTCGACGACGAGATCGACAGCATCCGCACCTTCGACCCCGACACCCAGCGTAGCCTGTACCCCGTGCCCGAAGTGCGCCTGCTGCCCGGCCGCGAATTCCCCATGGACGACGAGGCCCGTGCCAAGTTCCGCAGCCGCTGGCGCGAGCTGCTGGAGGGCGACCCGACCAAGAGCCGTATCTACAAAGACATGGGCAACGGCGTGGCTACCGCCGGTATCGAGTACTACCTGCCGCTGTTCTTTGAAGAAACCGCCACGGTGTTCGACTACATCGGTGCCGATGCCACGGTGGTGCTGCACGGTGACCTGGAGCCGTCGCTGCAGCGCTTTTGGCAAGACACCAGGGAGCGCTACCGGCTGGTGCAGGGCGACCTGGACCGCCCCGCTCTGCCGCCTGAGTCGCTGTTCTTGGGGACCGAGCAGTTTTACGCCTTGACCAACCAGCATGCACAACTGGCTTTGCGTAACGTGGATGTGACCAGCGACACCGGCTTTGAAGCGCTGCCGCTGCTGTCCGTGGCGCGCGGTGCCGAAGACCCGTTGACCCAGCTGAAAATGCACATCCAGCGCACCCCCCACCGGGTGCTGCTGCTGGCCGAAAGCGATGGCCGCCGCGAAAGCCTGTTGGACCTGCTGCGCGCCAGCCAGGTCAGCCCGCCCGCGTTTGACTCGCTGGAGGACTTCCTGACCAGCACCGAGAAGGTTGGCATTGCCACGGCCGCGCTGAACAGCGGTTTCAGCTGGATGGCCGAGGGCATCGACTTTGTGACAGAGACCGAGCTGTTTGCCGCCGGGCCCACCACCCGCCGCCGCAAGAAGCAGGAGCAGGTCAGCGATGTGGAAGCGCTGATCAAGGATTTGAGCGAGTTGACGCTGGGCGACCCGGTAGTCCACTCGGCCCACGGCATTGGCCGCTACAAAGGCCTGGTGCACCTGGACCTGGGCCAGGGCAAAAATGCCGACGGTACACCGGTATTGCAGGAATTTTTATTTCTGGAGTACGCCGACAAGGCCACGCTGTACGTGCCGGTCAGCCAGCTACAGCACATTAGCCGCTACACCGGCGTGAGCGCCGACGAAGCGCCCTTACACCGCCTGGGCTCCGGTCAGTGGGAGAAAGCCAAGCGCCGCGCTGCCGAGCAGGTGCGCGACAGCGCCGCCGAGCTGCTCAACATCTATGCCCGCCGCGCCGCCCGCGAAGGCCATGCCTTCCGCTACTCGCCCAACGACTACGAGGTGTTTGCCAACGACTTCGGCTTTGACGAAACCCCCGACCAGGCCGCCGCCATCCACGCCGTGATCCAGGACATGATCAGCCCGCGCCCCATGGACCGGCTGGTCTGCGGCGACGTGGGCTTTGGCAAGACCGAGGTGGCCCTGCGCGCAGCCTTCATCGCCATCACCGGCGGTAAACAGGTGGCCCTGCTGGCCCCCACCACCTTGCTGGCCGAGCAGCACTACCAAACCCTGGTGGACCGCTTCGCCAAGTGGCCAGTCAAGGTGGCCGAGGTGTCGCGCTTCCGATCCGGCAAGGAAATCACCGCCGCTCTGAAAGGCATCGCAGAAGGTGGCGTGGATATTGTGGTGGGCACGCACAAGTTGCTCAGCGAATCGACCAAGTTCGCCAACCTGGGCCTGCTGATCATTGACGAGGAACACCGCTTTGGCGTGCGGCACAAGGAGCAGATGAAGTCGTTGCGTGCCGAGGTCGATGTGCTGACCCTGACCGCTACGCCCATCCCGCGCACCCTGGGCATGGCGCTGGAGGGCCTGCGGGATTTGAGTGTGATTGCCACCGCGCCCCAGCGCCGCCTGGCCATCAAGACCTTTGTACGCACCGAAGGCAACGGCGTGATCCGCGAAGCCGTGCTGCGTGAGTTGAAACGCGGTGGCCAGGTGTACTTTTTGCACAACGAGGTCGAAACCATCGAGAACCGCCGCCAAAAGCTGGAAGAGCTGCTGCCCGAGGCCCGCATCGCCGTAGCCCACGGCCAGATGCCCGAGCGCCAGCTCGAATCGGTGATGCGCGACTTTGTGGCCCAGCGCTTCAACGTGCTGCTGTGCTCCACCATTATCGAGACCGGCATCGACGTTCCCAGCGCCAATACCATCGTGATGAGCCGCGCCGACAAGTTCGGTCTGGCCCAGTTGCACCAGTTGCGGGGCCGCGTGGGCCGCAGCCACCACCAGGCCTACGCCTATTTGATGGTGCCGGACCTGGAAGGCCTGACCAAGCAGGCCAGCCAGCGCCTGGACGCGATCCAGAAGATGGAAGAGCTGGGCTCCGGCTTTTATCTGGCCATGCACGACCTGGAAATCCGCGGCGCGGGCGAGGTGCTGGGCGAAAACCAGAGCGGCAACATGCTGGAAGTGGGCTTCCAGCTCTATAACGAGATGCTGAACGAGGCGGTCCGCTGCCTGAAGGCGGGCATCGAGCCGGACCTGATGAACCCGATGAACGTGACCACCGAGATCAACCTGCATGCCCCCGCCCTGCTGCCCAACGACTACTGCGGAGATGTGCACCTGCGTCTCAGCTTCTACAAGAAACTGGCCACCGCCAAGACCACCGACCAGATCGACGCGCTGCTGGAAGAGATCGTGGACCGTTTCGGGAAACTGCCCGTCCAGGCGCAAACCCTCATCGATGGCCACCGCCTGCGCGTGCTGGCGCGGCCCTACGGCGTGGTCAAGGTGGATGCCGCGCCGGGCGTGATCAACATCACTTTCAAAGTGAACCCGCCCATAGAGCCGATGCGCATCATCGAGCTGATCCAGAAGAACCGCCACATCAAGCTGGCGGGCAACGAGAAACTGCGGATTGAGCGCGAACTACCAGAGCCTAAAGACCGTGCGCAAATGGTGCGAGATGTACTGCGCAGCCTGGGGCAGCCGATCGTGGAGGCCGTCGCCGCCTAGCCTGTAGCCCAGACCAGCGCACCGTCTTTGTCCACCAAAATGGCGCAGAAGCGGTGTACCGCACCAAAATCCAGCGCTTACGCGGGGTGCGCGCCGTAAACGGGCGGATTTACGGCGATTTTTGGCTGGCACGGGTTTCGCTTTGGTGCATGTGTCTACATAACACCAAGGACATGCACCATGGCGGGATTCCGCAGTTTCCTCAAGAGCGGGCATTCCCCCACGCTCTTCGCTTCGTTTTTGTATTTCGCGTTTTCCTGCTGCATCTGGGTGCTCAACGGTGCCATGGCGCCGTTCATCTCGGAAACTTTTAGCCTGAGTCCCGCGCAAAAAGGCTTGATGCTGTCCATCCCCATCATGGCGGGTGCGCTCATGCGTTTCCCTCTGGGCCTGCTGTCGCAATATATCGGCCGCAAGAAAGCCACGCTGGTCGAGATGGGCATGATCATGGTGGCCATGCTGTTTGGGTTTTTCTTTGTGAAAAGCTTCAACGACCTGCTGGCGATGGGCGTGCTTTTGGGTATTGCCGGTGCCAGCTTCGGCGTAGCTTTGTCATTGGGCTCGGGCTCGTTCCCACCCAAGCACAAGGGCTTGGCTATGGGCATCGTGGGTGCGGGCAACGTCGGTACAGCCGTCTGCGTGCTGGTAGCACCGCCGCTGGCGCAGGCGTTTGGCTGGGTCACGGTGTACGGTTTTGCGGCAGTGGCGATTGCCATCCCAATGGTGGTGATGGTGGTGTTTGCCCAGGAGCCGCCCGATCTGGACCCCCACGCCAGCTTCAAAGAACACATTTCTTGCCTATTTGAAAAAGACGGCTGGGCCTTCAGCCTGATCTACGCCGTGACTTTTGGCGGCTTCATCGGCCTGATCACCTTCCTGCCCACCTACTATTACGACCAGTTTGGCGTGAGCAAGGTGCAGGCCGGGCAACTGACCATGCTGGCGGCTTTCATGGGCGCTGCACTGCGGGTGTTTGGCGGCTGGATTTCGGACCGTTGGGGCGGTGTCAACACGCTGAACATTGTGCTGGTCACCGTGGCCGTGACCTTGGTGGCCTGCGGCCTGTCGGGTGGCTCGCTCGTGTTGACCACGCTGCTGATGATTCTGTGCTTTGCCGCCCTGGGCGCTGGCAACGGTGCGCTATTCCAGCTGGTTCCCCTGCGCTGGCCTCTGGCGACCGCTGTGGCCGGTTCGATGATTGGTGAAATCGGAGCCCTCGGTGGCGGCCTGGTGCCCAATGCCATGGGCCTGTCCAAGCAATATGCGGGCAGCTACATGTGGGGCTTCATTTTGTTCGCCTGTCTGGCGGTGGTGATGCTGTTCATGCTGCGCGTCATGCAAGTCCGCTGGACCCGTACCTGGGCCGAGAAAGGTGGGCGGGCGCGCAGCACCTGAGAGCTGCGCAGCGCTTACCACGCATGCCCCTTCAATGCGTATAAAACGGTAATCTGCCTGTTCCATAATCGAGGCATGTACATTTTTACAATCCATGTTGCGCCAGCGTCGTTTGCGTCCAACAACGGCATACGGTTGCAGACTTTTTGAAATGGCGCGGGCATCCATACCACCCTACCCCGATACCATCCCGCAGCCGCTTGAGCCGGCGGTGAATCTGCCCGACCGCCGCCGCACCACGGTGCTACGGACGTCCCAGAGCAAGGTTTCGGATTTTTTACAGCCAACCTCCCGATTCACCGTCGGCAGCATTCCAGCAGAGCCCGTGCCCCCGCCCGAACCGCTGCCACGGCCTGTATTGTCGGTAGATGCCTTGCGTGCAGGCATTCCGCCCAATGTCCAGTCGGATGCTGTGCCGCCGCACCTCTGCAGCTACACGAGCTATGGCACCCGTGCTTTTATCAGCGCAGGTGTTGGGGGCCCAACGGTGCTTTTTGAAGCGGGCTTGGGCCAAGGCAAAGATACCTGGGGCCGCATCTTCAACCAGATCAGCGCTGTCACCCATGCTGTAGCTTACGACCGGGCTGGCTACGGACACAGCGAACGCTCGGACCAAATCCGCGATGGTCTGCAAATCATGCGTGAGCTGCGGGCTTTGTTGCAGACCGAAGAAATCAAACCGCCTTACATCCTGGTGGGCCATTCGCTGGGCGGCACCATCGTCAAATTGTTTGCGCGAACCTATCCCAAAGAGGTGGCAGGGGTCGTGCTGGTCGATGCGCGCCACGCTGAATTTTCTAAACGTTGCAAGCAAATCGGCCTATCCCGCCTGTGGTACGAACCACCCGCCCTGCTTTTTGCCATGGCCCCCAGCGCCATGCGGGCTGAACTTGCCGCTTCCGCAAGAACCATGCGCCAAGCCCGTCGGGCGGGAAACTTCCCTTCCGTGCCACTGATCGTACTTAGCCAGGACCGTGCAGCCAGCCGCTGGCCCGAACGCTTGGGCAAGGTGTGGGATGCCAGTCAGCGCAACATGGCCAAAATGTCGCGCCTGGGCCGCATGAAGGTGGTCGAGGACAGCGGCCACAACATCCACCAGGACCAGCCTGACATGGTGGCCAACGCCATCCTCAGTGTGATTGCAGCCGCCCGCTACGCACAGGCAAAAAACAAAAGCTGATTGCTACAAGTTTTATAGCTACTTACGTAGGATTAATATGCGCTAGAGCCCTATTTTTCTTACAATTTAGATGTCGCGCCGATGCTGGGACAATAGCGACGTGACCATTCCCCATACCTTCATCCAGGAACTTATCGCCCGCGCTGACGTGGTCGAGATCGTGGGCCGCTATGTGCAGCTCAAAAAGGGCGGGGCCAACTTCATGGGCCTGTGCCCGTTCCACTCGGAGAAGTCGCCCTCTTTCTCCGTCAGCCCGACCAAGCAGTTCTACCACTGCTTTGGCTGCGGCAAGAGCGGCGACGCGCTGCGCTTTTTGATGGACCATGCCGGCATGACCTTCATCGAAGCGGTACAAGACCTGGCCCAGCAGTTCGGCATGCAAGTGCCCGAAGACGATGCCTCGCCCCAGGACCGCGCCCGTGCCGCTGAACAAAAGCAAAAGCAGGCCACCCTGACCGACGTGCTGGAGCAAGCCTGCACCGCTTACAAAAAACACCTGCGCGACTCGCCCCGCGCTATCGACTATTTCAAGGGCCGCGGCCTGTCGGGCGAAATCGCCAAGCAGTTCGACCTGGGTTATGCGCCCGAGGGCTGGCGCAGCCTGGCCGGGGTGTTCCCGCGCTACGACGACCCGCTGCTGGCCGAAAGCGGCCTGGTCATCACCAGCGAAGACGATCCGGAAAAACGCTACGACCGCTTCCGCGACCGGGTGATGTTCCCGATCCGCAACGTCAAGGGCGAGTGCATAGGCTTTGGTGGCCGGGTGTTGGGCGACGACAAACCGAAGTATTTGAACTCCCCCGAAACCCCAGTATTCAGCAAGGGCCGAGAGCTCTACGGCCTGTTTGAAGCCCGCAACGCCCTTCGCGATGCCGGTTACGCCCTGGTCACCGAAGGCTACATGGATGTGGTGGCGTTGGCCCAACTGGGCTTTCCCAACGCCGTGGCTACCCTGGGCACGGCCTGCACGGCCGACCACCTGCAAAAACTGTTTCGTTTCACCGATGCGGTGGTGTTCAGCTTCGACGGAGATGCCGCGGGCCGCCGCGCTGCCCGCAAAGCGCTGGACGGCGCGCTGCCGCTGGCCACCGACGTGCGCAGCTGCAAATTTTTGTTCCTGCCCGCCGAGCACGACCCCGACAGCTTCATCCGCGCCTATGGCCGGGATGCGTTTGCGCGCTACATCTCCGAAGCCACGCCGCTGAGCCGCTTTTTGATCGAATCCATCCGCGAAGGCTGCGAACTGCACACTGCCGAAGGCCGCTCCCTGCTGGCCAGCAACGCCAAACCGCTGTGGAGCCAGTTGCCTGAAGGCGCGCTGAAACGCCAGTTGCTGATTGAGATCGCCGATCTGGTGCAGCTCAGCAGCAGCGAACTCACCGACGTGTGGAGCGGCAAAGCCATCGGCAGCCGCCCCGAGGGCAAAGGCAGCAAAAAATATAGCACGCCCTACACACCCGGCAAGCGCTACGAGCCTAAACCGCCTCCCATTGGCTCCGACAGCGCAGGCCGCCGCAAACCCGCCAGCCGCGCCGACCACGCCGCACGCCTGCTGCTGTCCAATGCCACCGGCTGGGACAGCCTGACCCATGAAGACCACGCCTTGCTGTGCGCGCTGCCCGAGCCGCACGCAGCGCTGTTTGTCTGGCTGGAAGCCCAGCAGCACGCGCACGGCCCGCAAACCTGGGAACTGCTGCGCCCCGGCGTGCGCGGCCAGCCATTTGAAGACCTGGCGCTGCGGTTGATGTCGGGGCCGGTGCCCAGCAACACCCCCGAGCCTGCCGACGCCACCGAGACCGTGATCGACCGCGAGGCCCTGCAAGAGCTGCGCGGCCTTCTCAACCTGATGCTGATCGATCTGCTCAAGCAGCAGGAAACCGAGGCCTTGGAAGCGGCCAAATCAGACCCAACTGCGTTGGCCCGCTACCGCGCCCTGAACCGCCGCCGCTTGGAACTCACCGCTATCAAAATCGGTTAAAAGACCCAAAACAGGGCTTGTAATTCGGCGCGCAGGCTATAATCTAAGGCTAACTGCTCGGCAAGAGCGACAGCAACACCTCCGGATACGGCCAACAGCCGCCACAGCGCGCACCGGCCACCCCACCGCAAGGATTGCCTGCAGAAATTTTCAAAAAAATCTCTGCAAATGATCGCCCTCCCATCTTGCCAACGAGAAACCTTCTCTATCCCTACGCGTCCGCGCCGGTGGTCTGTGGCTTCCGGGTTTATTTCGTTTTTTTGTTGTCCTGAGGTTCTTTGCCCATGCCTGCTCCAAAGTCCAATAAGCCCGCTACACCTGCAGTGCCCGCCACAACCGCTGCCAAAACCAGCGCCAAAGTAGCTGCCTCCGCAGCGACCGACGCCGTGGTCAAGCCCGCTTTGAAAGTCAAATCCGTGTCCGCATCGAAGTCCCCCGCCGCCCCCGAAGTCACCACCGCTGCCGATGATGCCGCGAAGAAAAAGCCCGGCCGTCCTTCCAAGGTCGTGACGCTGCCCTCCGCCACATCCGCCACATCCGCCACCAAGCCTGCCACCAAAGCCGCCGCAACTGCCAAGGCCGCCGCACCAGCCAAAGCAGCCGCTGCCTCTGCTGCTGCTGCACCCGCCAAGGTCAAGCCCGCCGGTGCCAAGCGCGGCCCCAAGCCCAAGGGTTCTATCTCCACCGAAATCAACCTGGATGACCTGATCGAGATCGAGGAAGACCCGGTCGAGGAAGTGCCGGTCCAGCTCAGCCCCACCGGCGAGAAGATCAAGCCGCTGCGCATGAAAATCAGCAAGGCCAAAGAGCGTGCGCTGATGAAGGAATTCGGCCTGGACGAAACGGTCCTAAGCGAAGAAGACCTGGCCAAGCGCCGCCAGCGCCTGAAGGCACTGATCAAGCTGGGCAAGACCCGCGGCTACCTGACGCACGGCGAAATCTCCGACCACCTTCCCGACAAGCTGGTCGATGCGGAAACGCTGGAAGTTGTGGTCAACATGCTCAACGACATGGGCGTGGCGGTGTACGAGCAAACGCCCGATGCCGAAACCCTGCTGCTGAACAACACCGCCCCCACCGCCGCCACCGAAGAAGAAGCCGAAGAAGAAGCCGAAGCAGCGCTGTCTACCGTGGACAGCGAATTCGGCCGTACCACCGACCCGGTGCGCATGTACATGCGTGAAATGGGCACGGTCGAGCTGCTGACCCGCGAAGGCGAAATTGAAATCGCCAAGCGTATCGAAGGCGGCCTGATGCGCATGATGGAAGCCATCAGCGCCAGCCCGGCCACGCTGGCCGAAGTGTTCAACATGGGCGAGCTGATCCGTGACGGAAAGGTGGTCATCTCCACCATCGTCGACGGCTTCTCGAATCCCAACGAAGCCGACGATTACGTGGCCGAAGAAGACTTCGACGAATTTGATGCCGCCGACGACGACGATGGCAAGGGCGGCTCCAAGGCGCTGACCAAGAAGCTGGAAGAGCTGAAAAAAGAAGCCCTGACCCGCTTCGACACCCTGCGCGATTTGTTCGAGAAGGTGCACAAGATCTACGACAAGGAAGGCTACGGCACGCCGCACTACGTCAAAGCCCAGGCGGCTTTGAGCGAAGAGCTGATGACCATCCGCTTTACCGCCAAAACGATTGAGAAGCTGTGCGATTTGTTGCGCAGCCAAGTGGACGACGTGCGCAAGAAAGAGCGCGAATTGCGCCGCATCATTGTGGACAAGTGCGGCTACCCGCAAGAAAACTTCATTGCCGACTTCAGCGGCCGCGACAAGATGGGCAACAAAGTGCCCTCGCATCTGCTGGACCTGAAATGGATTGAGCGCCAAACCGCGGCAGGCAAGCCCTGGAGCTCCATCATGGGCCGCAACATCCCGCCCGTGCAGGATCTGCAGCAAAAGCTGACCGATCTTCAGTCGCGCGTGGTGGTGCCGTTGGACGAGCTCAAAGGCATCAACAAGCGCATGAACGAAGGCGAAGCCTCGTCGCGTAATGCCAAGAAGGAAATGATTGAGGCCAATTTGCGCCTGGTGATTTCCATCGCCAAGAAGTACACCAACCGCGGCCTGCAGTTCCTGGATTTGATCCAGGAAGGCAACATCGGTTTGATGAAAGCCGTGGACAAGTTCGAATACCGCCGTGGCTACAAGTTCTCGACCTACGCCACCTGGTGGATTCGCCAGGCGATCACGCGTTCGATCGCCGACCAGGCACGCACCATCCGGATCCCGGTGCACATGATCGAAACCATCAACAAGATGAACCGCATCAGCCGCCAGCACTTGCAAGAGTTTGGCTTTGAGCCCGATGCGTCCATCCTGGCCGAGAAGATGGAGATCCCGGAAGACAAGATCCGCAAGATCATGAAGATCGCCAAAGAACCCATTTCGATGGAAACCCCGATCGGCGACGACGACGACAGCCACCTGGGCGATTTCATCGAAGACGGTGCCAACACCGCGCCCATCGAGGCCGCCATGCAGGCCGGTCTGCGCGACGTGGTGAAGGACATCCTGGACAGCCTGACCCCGCGCGAAGCCAAGGTGCTGCGCATGCGCTTCGGCATCGAGATGAGCACCGACCACACGCTGGAAGAAGTGGGCAAACAGTTCGACGTGACCCGCGAGCGCATCCGCCAAATAGAAGCCAAGGCGCTGCGCAAGCTCAAGCACCCCAGCCGCAGCGACAAATTGCGCAGCTTTATCGATACGCTGTAAGCAATCTCGCTCCAAGGCCCCCGCTTGCCAACGCAGCCGGGGGCTTTTTTATGCATAAAATTGGCTTCTGCCGCATATTCCACTTACGCAAGTAGCTATGAAAATAGTAGCAAATCCGCTATCCCCTGCCCCTGTACTCTGGGTGGCCTGCCTGTGCGCCGACTGGTGTGGGAGCTGCCGCGACTACCAGGAGCGGTTTGAACAGGTGGGTCGCGCGTTTCCGGGTGCGGAGTTTGTCTGGGTGGATATTGAAGACCAGGCCGATCTGGTGGACCCCATCGAGGTGGACAACTTCCCGACGGTGCTGGTGGTGGTGGACGGCGCGGTGCGCTTCTTTGGCAGCATCACACCGCACATGGAAACGCTGCAACGGCTGGTGCAGGCACAACTGGATGCGCGCCCTGCAAATACCGACTATCCAGCGGGAGAGAACACCGCCGATATGGCAGTGAGGGCCCTGGCGCGCCGTTTAGGGGCCTGAAGCCTTTTTGGGCTTGTCGGGCACCGGCGGTGCCAGCGCTTCGCCGTCCGGCTCTTCCAGGTCTTGCACCAGGTAATGTTGCACCAGGGTGAAAAACCGGTCATAAAACGACTCGGACACAATGGTTTCGCTCCCCACCTTGACCATTGCGTCGCTGCTGGAGCTGAGTGGCACCGAAAACGAGCCCAACGCGCCCACACCTAGGCTGGCCGATGTATTGGTCTTCTTCAGCGCATACCGGTCCTGTAACGCGCTGACGAAGCCCAGGCTGAGTTTGCCGTCTTTGCTGTCGGATGCACAGACCACGCGGATGTCCATTTGCACATGGATTTCATTTTCAGGCTGAAAGCTTTTTTGCCCTTGCACCAATTCTTTGCCAGCCGTGGAAATCACATACCCCTGGCTTAACAAAGCACGCCGTGCCGCCTCGCAGGTTTGCGCCGCAGAGGCATCAAACAGCCGAGAAAACTTGCCTGACGAACTGAAGTCCTCCTGCTGCGGAATAGACTTCATGGGCAGTGAACAGCCCGCAAGCACCCCGGCACACACTGCAGCAGCCAACACTTGGGTATAGCGCAATACTGTTGGCATCAGTCTTCAGGCAGCGCGTAGACCGTGTCGGCACCGGAGAGCACCGACAGGTTCAGCGGCCGCACCGCGCCCATCCACATCGCAAAATCACGGTGGTCGATCAAATCGTTGCCGGTGATGGGGTGGATGAACACCACCAGGCCGCGCCGGTGCATCGCCAGCCAGGGCACCAACTCGGCAAACACCGAGGGCGCAAAGGCCAGCTGGCAGCTGCCGTCCGGGTGCGGGCCGACCGGGCCAGGGTGGACCCGGCCCATGGCAACTTTGAAGTGGCTGGAAGCCTCCAGGCACAGCGCGCGGCCCTGCTCCTGCGTGGCCGCATCAAAGTACACATGGGCGTGGAAGCCCTTGATTCGACCTGCGATGGAAGGGCTGTCGCTCATGGTGCGCGGTGCAGGCGCGGGCTGGCCAGTGCCACCACTTGCTCGTTGATGGCGGTATCCACATTAGGATGCCGCGCCGGGGCGTTGGGCAACTGGAGCAAGGCGCGCAGTTGGGCGACATCCTTGGCGCTGGGTGCGGCCTTGATCTGGGCAATGGCAGCCTGGGCGTTGCCGGTGCGGATCACCGTCAGCATCTTGGTGACCCACTCACTGGGTCCGGATTTGTGTTTGGACATGGTCACTTCTTACACCCCCAGGCTACAGTGCTTCGCATCTTTCGCCAACCTCCCTCGTATTGGCTTGAAAAGCCAATACGACATGCAGGGGGCAACACCAGCAGTCTGGCGGAGCCAGTTCTGCGGTGTTTCTGGGGGGCGTGCGTCCTGGCTGAACGTTGCGTGGTGGGTTGTTGCTAGACGTGTTGAATGGATCTCCGTAAACAACAACGCCGCGTAGGCAGCCCAGTAGGGCCCGCCTACGCGGCGTTGTGGCTTGCAAAGAGGGCTTAGCCTTGGCGCGCGCGCTTGCCAGGGTTCTTCTTGCTGCGCGTAGCAACACCACGCTCCAGGCTGCGCTTTTGACCACGGCTAACGGGGCTTGCGTAACCAGGCATGGGGGTGGGCTTAGGGGAAGCGAGGCGTTCAGCTTCGGTACGGGGTTCTTTTGCCATTGTGTTTACTCCATAGAAAATGTGACAACCCACGATTAGGCCACAACCGCAGACACGATTTGCCAGCAGCTGAGGTTTAACGGGGTTTTAAATTGAATTTAGCCTGCGGCAGCTTCGTCCATGGCCTGGCACGAAGGTGCGCACACGGCTTGCGACTTGCCCAGCACCTTGCGGGTGCCCATCAGGGAACGGGTGCGGTGCTTGCCGCACAAAAAACAGGACATGGTGGCTCCGCCAAACGAAGCCGCAGCAGCGAAGGGGGAACCCGAGGCTTTGGATTTGTAACGCAGACCGTCGGCCAGCATGGCAGTTTTGGAATCAGCTTTCGCCATGGATAGAGCCTTAGTTGGATGCCAATCGCTAAGATTTGCAAGGATTTGGCAAGGAAATAATACAGCGCATGGCCGTATCCGAGGCTGCATTATCCTCTTGATTGGCAAGCTGCCTGGGCGCACAGGTGTATACCGTGCAATTGTCGGGGTTGATTTATCATCAATTTGAATGACGTTTCGCCAAAAAAGTAGTTGACAGTGGCATAAACGTATTTGTTGTTCGCTACTATTTTTATAGCTACTTGCGCAGGAAATATATGCGCCATAGCCTTATTTCACCCCAAACTTCTCCATGACAGCACGCCCGCGCGGCTGGCGTAGCGTACGCAGGCATCCAGGGCCTCGACCTGCACCCGGGCCACTCGACCGCCGTACACCGATGCCGCCAGCCAATCACATTCCAGTTGCAACGCGGCTTCATCGGTGAGCCGGGTGTGCCACACCTTATTGGCAGCATCCCAGCGGTAACCGCGCTCTTTGAGCACGTCTTTGGCATCAAAGGGTGCGCCGGTGGCTTGCAGGCGATAGCGGGTTCCCTCGGCGGCGGCCAGCAGATGCGCCAGGCCAGTATGGCCCGCCACGGGCAATGGGGCTTGCAGTACGGCCAGCAAAGCGTGGCAGTCCATTTCGGCGCGGTGTGCGTCATAAAACAAACCCAGGTCCAGCGCCAGGGCGGTGAGCTTGGCCGAATCGCGGCCTTGGCTCTTCCAGTCGATATCGGCAAACGAGCAGGCCCAGGCCTTGGCGGCAAAGGCGGGCAGGCGGGCTTCGACAAACGGGCGGTCAAACCCGGCGTTGTGCGCCACTACCAGGTCCACGCCCTCCAGCAGCTCCGCAATGCGGGCCTCGTCCAGCTTCAGGCCCGCAACCATGCTGTCGTCAATGCCGGTGATCTTGCGGGCGATGTCGGGGATGGGCTGGCCAGGGTCTTCCAGACCGTCGTAGACCTTCACGCTGCCGCAGGGCAGGCCGGTGGCGATGTCTATGTCCACGCGCAGCAGTGCCAGCTCGATGATCTTGTCGCGGCTGTGCTCCAGACCGGTGGTTTCGGTGTCCAGCACCAGCAGGCGCTTCACGCCCTGGGCGGGTGCGGCGGCAAACTCCCGTTGCGGCACCAAGCGGCGCAGCACGCGGTAGTCAGGGTGCTGCTCGAGCCGCAGCGCCAAGGCTTCGGCATGGTCAGCAGGCTGGGCGACCGCAAGCACGGAGGCGGGAGCCGCCACCGTTTCAGGGATTTCGTTAAACAGCAGGCTGAGTTGTTGCTGCGGGTCGGCCACCGGGGATTGGCGGATGCGGGGCTGCTTGGCCGGAGAAGATGGCATCGAATGGACTATGGGTAGGAAGGGCCGCGAGTGTAAACCTGCTGCCCCGCCCTGCCCCGTTTCAGAACTCCTCGGTATCCACCTCAGATTGCGACTGCGCGTTGTAGCGGCCTGCGGTGATGGCGCGGGGGGCCATGAGCGCGTCCAGCTGGGCCAGCACCTGGGAGGAGAGCTGCACGTCAGCGGCCGCCAGGTCTTCGTCCAGATGCGCCAGGCTGGTGGTGCCGGGGATAGGAATCACGTGCTCGCCCTGGTGCAGCAGCCAGGCCAGTGCCAACTGGGCCTGGCTGCAACCAGCCTCATGGGCGATGGCTTTTAACACTCCCAGCAGACGCAGGTTGGCGGTGTAGTTCTCGGGGGTAAAGCGGGGCATGCTGCGGCGGATGTCGTTGGCATCCAGCGTCGCCACCTCGGTCAGCGTGCCGGTCAAAAATCCGCGCGCCACCGGACTAAAGGCCACGAAGGCGGTGCCGAGCTCTTTGCAGGCCTGCAGCACTGCGATTTCGGGGTTGCGGGTCCACAGCGAATACTCGGTCTGCAGCGCGGTGATGGGGTGCACTGCATGCGCTTTGCGCAGGGTGCTGGCCGACACCTCGGACAGGCCGATAGTCTGGATCTTGCCCTGGCGGACCAGGTCCGACAGCGCGCCCACGCTGTCTTCGATGGGCACGGTTTTGTCCCAACGGTGCAGGTAGTACAGGTCGATCACGTCGGTGCGCAAGCGCTTCAAAGACTCTTCGCAGGTACGTTTAAGCGTAGCCGGGCGGCCGTCGATGACGCGCTTGCCGTCCACGCCGGTCATGCCACATTTGCTGGCCAGGGTGAAGTGGCGGCGGTGCTTGGACAGTACCTTGCCGACCAGGTCTTCGTTGGTGCCAAAGCCGTACAGGGCCGCAGTGTCAAACAGGGTCACGCCGCGGTCCAGGGCGTGCAGCAGCACGGCTTCGCCCTGCTCTGCCGAAACCGGCGCACCGTAGGCGTGGCTAAGGTTCATGCAGCCCAGGCCGATGGCGGAAACGCTAAAGGGGCCGAGTGGTCTGTTTTTCATAGTCAAAAGTCCTTCTGGCGCTTATATTAACTGCGCGAGTAGCTATAAATTAAGTAGCACATCAGACTTCCACCACTTCCGGTGTGGTGACCGGGCCGGTGCCGCTGAAGCGCTCCAGGGTCAAATAAATCACCGGGGTGATGAACAGCGTGATGGCCTGCGAAAACACCAGGCCGCCCACCACGGCCAGGCCCAGCGGCTGGCGCAGCTCGGCTCCGGCACCCAGGCCCAGGGCGATGGGCAGTGCGCCCATCAGCGCGGCCATGGTGGTCATCATGATGGGCCGAAAACGCAAGATGCACGCGGTACGGATAGCTTCGGCTGGGGTCATGCCCTGGTGGCGCTGGGCCTCCAGCGCAAAGTCGATCATCATGATGGCGTTCTTCTTGACGATACCGATCAGCAACACGATGCCGATGGTGGCGATCAGCGTCAGATCCTGGCCAAAAATCATCAGCGTGGCCAGCGCCCCCACCGCTGCCGACGGCAGACCCGCCAAAATGGTCAGGGGGTGAATGTAGCTCTCGTACAGCACACCCAGCAGCACGTAGATCACCAGCAAGGCGGCGATGACCAGGATGGTCTGGCTGCCCTGCGAGCTTTGGAACACTGCCGCGTCACCGCCGTAGCTGGTAATGATGCTGCTGGGCAGGCCAATGGCCAGCCGGGCCGCGTCGATCTTGGCCGTGGCATCACCCAGAGCCGCGCCGGGGGCCAAGTTGAACGACACCGTCACCGCCTGCAGCTGCCCCACATGGTTGATGGCGGTGGCACCCACCGTGCGGGTTACGGTGGTGAAGCTGGTCATGGGTACCAAGGCACCGGTGTTGGAGCGCACATAAATGCCATTCAGGGCGCGCTCGTCCTCTTTGGCATTGGGGGCCACTTCCATGATGACCTGGTAGCTGTCGGTCGGCAGGTAAATGGTGGAAACCTGGCGCTCGCCAAACGCGCTGAACAGCGCGGTGCGGATGGTGTCGATGGACACGCCCAGGGTGTTGGCGGCATCGCGGTCAATCTTCAGCTGGGCGATCAAGCCACGCATCTGCGCATCGCTGGTGACATCGCGGAACAGCGGGTCGCCGCGCAGTTGGTCTTGCAGCTTGGTGGCCCACACATTGAGCTCATCTGCCTTGATGCTTTGCATGATGTACTGGTACTGCGCCTTGCTCTGGCGGCCGCCCAGCTGCAGGTTTTGCACCGGCCGCATGAACACGTTGATGCCCGCCACAGTGCGCAGCTTCTTGCGCAGGCCTTCCACCACCACCTTCATCTTGGGCCGCTCGGCCTGGGGCTTGAGGTTGATGAACATGCGCCCAGTGTTTTGCGAGCCGTTGCCGCCGTTGAACGAGCTGACGGTAAGCACATTCGGGTCGGCACGGACGATGGCCGCCGCCGCCTCTTGCAGCTTGACCATGGTGGGGAAGGAAATGTCCTCCGCGGACTCAGTGGTCACCTGGATCTGACCAATGTCTTCTTCGGGAAAAAAGCCCTTGGGGATGACCATCACCAGCCAGACAGTGGCTACCAGGGTGACTGCCGCCAGCCCGAGCACGATGTTGCGGTGGCGCAGCGCCGCATCCAGCCAGCGGGTGTAGCCGGCCAGAAACTTGTTGAAGCCGACTTCGAACGCATGGACGATGCGGCCTGGTGGCTTTTTGTGGGTTTCGTCGCTCAGGAAGCGGCTGGCCATCATAGGCACCAGGGTCAGCGACACGAAGGCCGACACCACGATGGACAAGCCCACCACCACCGCAAATTCGTGGAACAACAGGCCGATCACGCCGGGCATGAAAAAGATCGGGATGAACACCGCAATCAGCGAGGTGGACATCGAAATAATTGTGAAGCCCACCGCCCGCGAACCGCGCAGGGCCGCCTGGAAGGGGGGCACGCCCTCCTCCACCAGCCGGATGATTTCCTCCAGCACCACGATGGCATCGTCTACCACCAGGCCCACGGCCAGCGTCAGACCCAGCAGGGAGATGTTGTCCAGGCTGTAGTTCATGCCCCACAGCAGCGCCACCGCCCCCACCAACGACACCGGCAACGACAGCGCTGGAATCACCGTAGCCACGAAGCGGCGCAGAAACAAGAAGATCACCAGCACCACCAGCACGATGGTGCCCAGCAGGGTGAGCGACACGTCGTGCAGGGCTTCTCGCACCGACTTGGAGCGGTCGTTTACCGGGGTCATCTTGACCGACTGGGGCATTTGCGCCTGCAAATTGGGCAAGGCGGCCAGCAGCGAATCCACCACCTTGACGGTGTTGGCACCGGGCTGGCGTTGCACGGCCAGGGTGATGGAGGCTTCACCGTTCAGCGTGGCCCAGCTTTTCAGGGTTTCCAAGCTGTCTTCAACGCTGGCCACGTCGCGCAAGCGCACGGTGTTGCCACCCTTGCTGCTGACGATCAGGTTGGAAAAGTCGGCGGCGTTGCGCAATTGCCGGTTGGCCTGCAGCACCAGGGTTTGCTGCGGGCCGTCCAGCGTGCCCACGGGGGTGTTGACATTGGCCGACTTGAGCACGCTGCTCAGGTCGTCCAGGCCCAGGTTGCGCACCGCCAGGGCCTGCGGATTCACCCGCACCCGCACGGCATAGCGCTTGGCACCAAAAATATTTACCTGCGCCACACCGTCGATGGTGGAGAAGGTGGGCGAGATCAGGTGCTCGGCAAAATCCTGCAGGTCCGCCGGGGTGAGGGATGGCGAGGTCATGGCCACCAGCAGGATCGGCGCGTCCGCCGGGTTCACCTTGCGGTACGACGGCGGATTCGTCATGTCGGTGGGCAGTGAGCGCTGGGCCCGCAGCAGAGCGGCCTGCACGTCCACTGCCGCTGCGTCGATATTGCGGCCCTCGTCAAATTCGAGGGTCAGCGAGGTGCTGCCCAGCGTACTGGTAGAGCTGATGGTTTTCAGGCCCGGAACGGTCTGGAACTGCTTCTCCAAAATCAGCGCCACCGAGCTGGCCATGGTCTCCGGGCTGGCACCGGGCAGGCTGGCCGATACGTTGATGACTGGCGTGTCGTAGCTGGGCAGGGCTGCCACCGGGATGCTGCGGTAGCCAATCACCCCGGCCAGCACGATAGCCAGGTTCAGCAGCACCGTCATCACCGGACGGCGGATAAAGAGTTCAGAAAAGTTCATGGTGCGTTCACGGTGCGGTGGGCTTGGAAGCGTCCGTACCCGGGGCGCTGGCGGCCGGTTTGGGGTCGGCAGCCCGTTCCACCAGACGCACACCGGGGCGCACGTTTTGCTTGCCGTCTACTACCACCTTGGCGTTGGCCTGCAGGCCGGTCACCGCCGCGTCCAGCCCTTGGGCGTAAACCAGTTGCACGGGTTTGGACACCGCCTTGCCGTCTTCCAGGGTGTAGACCACGGTGCCGCGTGCGCCTTGGATCAGGGCCGCCTGGGGCACTACCACCGCACCCTTGAGCACGGTGACGGTTTGCGAGACCTCGACAAACGCGCCGGGCCAGAGCTTGCCTTCCTTGTTGTCAAACACCGCCTTGGCTTTGAGCGAGCCCGAGCTGGCATCCACCTGGTTATCCACAAACTGCAGCCGCCCTTTGAACACACCGCCGTTGTCGGTCAGGGTGGCCGTCACCGGAGCGCCCTCGCCCTTCAGGGCCGCCAGGGCATCGCCCAGGTTGCGCTGGGGCAGACTGAACGCCACACCCATCGGGTCAAGCTGGGTGATAGTCACCAGGGTGGTCACATTGGCCTGCACGGCGCTGCCTGCCGACACCGGCACCAGGCCCGCGCGCCCGGCGTGGGGTGCGGTGATGCGATCAAACGACAGCGCCACCTTGGCCGCGTCGATGGCGGCCTGGTCGGCCGCCAGGGTGGCGGTAAGGCCATCCACCCCGGCTTGCGAGGTGTCTAGCGCACCTTGCGAAATAAAGTTTTGCGCCAGCAGGTCCTTGCTGCGGGCCAGTTGGCGCTTGGCATCGGCCAAGGCCGCAGTGTCTTTGGCCAATTGGGCTTTGGCCTTGGCCACATTGGCTTCGTCGGCACGCGAGTCCAGGGTAAACAGCACCTGCCCGGCTTTGACAAACTGGCCCTCTTCAATATGCACCTTGGCCACCACGCTGGTCACCTGGGCCTTCACGTCCACGCTGGTCAGCGCCGTGACTGTGCCGGTGGCTTTGAGCACTACGGGCAGATCACGCCGCTGGGCCAGCGCGGTGGTCACCGTGACGGGAGCACCCGCCGCGGAGGCCGCTCCCGCAGGCGCAGATGCCGTCGCGGCAGCCGAGGCACCGGCCGCCGGTGCCGCCACGTCGGACTTGCCGGAGCAACCCCACAAGCCCAGGGCCACCAGGCCGCAGACGGTATTCAAAACGAGAGGAGCAGTCTTCATGGTGCGTGAGTGGGTTCGGTGGATTCGGAGGACTCGGATGAGGGTCGGAAAATACGCCAAAGTACGGCCAGGCCGGCCTGCAATGTCTGTTGCTCTTGCGCTGAGCAGACTGCCAAAACCGCTTTAAGTTCACCCTGGGCACGGTTCTGTATCAACGCCAGCTGCGCCAGCCCGGCCGGGGTGGTTTCCAACCGGGACCGGCGGCGGTCCCCGGTGGCCGCCTGCGGCTGCACCAGCCCGGCCTGCACCAGGCGTTCTGCCATGGCCGAGGCGGTGGGCATGGTCACTCCCAGAAAACCTGCGACCTCTCCCATGGCACAGCCGGGCCGACGGGAGATGAAATTGAGGCAGCGGAACTGTGGAACAGACAAACTGCCTTCGGCGCCATGGCGCATCGACGTGCGAATCGCATCCATGGCGGCAGGCACCACGTCCATCACCATGGCGGCGGAGTTTTGGGCGGTAAAACAGGTGTTCAAGGAGGTAACAGAAGGTAAATTGAAGAGGTGGGCACCGGCTTTATAAACGCAAAAGAACACAAATACTTAGCCCAACTAACTTAAATGCTAAAACCGACCTTATCTGTTTCTATTGCGGCGCACATGTGGTTTACCAAGCCCGCGTAAAAACAGCTCATTTTTCAAGCATTTCAGGTCTCTGGCGCATACTGCACCTGCACAATCTGCTCCATTATTGATAGTAAACCCAAGGAAGCCATGCTCACCGTCCACCATCTGAACAATTCCCGCTCGCAGCGCGTACTGTGGCTGCTGGAAGAACTGGAACTGCCCTACCAGTTGGAAAAATACCAGCGCGATGCCCAAACCATGCTCGCCCCGCCCAGCCTGCGCAAAGTGCACCCCCTGGGCAAATCGCCGGTGGTGACCGATGGCGACCTGGTGCTGGCCGAATCCGGCGCCATCATCGAGACCGTTATCGAACACTACGGCCAGGGCCGCCTCGCCCCCTCCTTGGGCACGCCCGAGCGCCTGCGTTACCGCTACTGGCTGCACTACGCCGAGGGCTCGGCCATGCCGCCGCTGCTGCTCAGGCTGGTGTTTGACAAGATCGAAGCCACGCCCATGCCCTTCTTTGTGAAGCCCATCGCGAAAGCCATCAGCGGCAAGGTCAAGGCCAGCTTCATCCTGCCGCAAATCACCACCCATCTGGACTTCATGGAAGCCGAGCTGGGCAAAAGCCTGTGGTTTGCGGGTGAAGAATTCAGCGGAGCCGACATCCAGATGAGTTTCCCCCTGGAAGCCGCCGCCGCCCGTGGCGGGCTGGATGCCAGCCGCCCCCGGCTGATGGCCTACCTGGCCCGCATCCACGCCCGGCCTGCGTACCAGCGGGCGCTGGCCAAGGGCGGGCCGTTTACCTTGGATTGATTCGGCGTAAGATTCCAACTTCCGATTCCAACTGAACGAGGATCTACCATGCAAGTTACCGACAAAGGCCAGGTCACCATCCCCAAGGACGTGCGCACCGCTTCGGGCGTATTACCCGGTAGTGAGGTCAGCGTGACCTACGAAGGCGGCAAGATCATCATCCAAAAAATGGCAAGCAGCACCCCCACCGATCGCCGCGCCCAACTGCGTAAAGCCGCCATGGTGGCGCGCAAGAGCATGGCTCCTGAATTCCAGCAACTCGGTGCAGACGAAATCATGGCATTTTTGCGCGGCTAAATGGCGACGCTGGCGCATTACGATGGTAGTAGTGGCTACCTGGTAGACAGCAATGTGTGGATTGATTGCATGGACAGCTCCAGCCCCTGGCACCACTGGGCCATCGACCAACTGCAAGCCTCTAGCGAACAAGGCCCGCTGCACATCAACGCACTGATTTACGCCGAACTGCTGGTGCCAGGCACGGCCTCCGCTGCGCTAGATGCGATGCTGGACGTGTTTGCCACCTTGCGCAGTGCCCTGCCCTGGTCAAGCGCAGCACTGGCGGCACAGGCTTTCCGGCTGTACCGTGCCCGCGGCGGAACAAAGACCGCGCCGTTGCCCGACTTCTTCATCGGTGCGCACGCCGCCGTCACCAACCTGACCGTGCTCAGCCGCGATGCCAAGCCCTACCGCAGCTATTTCGGCAAGCTGCGGGTGGTTGCGACCTGACGACTGCAAACGATTCAGCCCACCGTGCTCAGCTTCTGCTCCAGCTGGTGCAGCACCCGGTAGCACGGCAGCACCTTGGCAACACTGCTGTTGGGCTCGCGGCCTTCGCGGATGGCGGTGAAGAATTCGCGGTCTTGCAGCTCGATGCCGTTCATCGACACCGCCACATGGCCCACGTCGATTTTTTCATCCTTGCCGGTGTACAGGTCGTCGTACCGGGCCAGGTAGGTGGCCGTGTCGCCGATGTAGCGGAAGAAGGTGCCCAGCGGGCCGTCGTTGTTGAAACTCAAGCTCAGGGTACAGATGGCGCCGTTGGCGGCCTTGAGCTGGATACCCATGTCCATGGCAATGCCCAGAGTCGGGTGGATCGGGCCTTGCACGGCGTGGGCCTGAACGATGGGGCTGCCGCACTGGTAGGCGAACAGGTCCACGGTGTGGGCCGCGTGGTGCCACAGCAGGTGGTCGGTCCAGGACCTGGCCTGGCCCAGCGCGTTGGTGTTGGTACGGCGGAAGAAATAGGTTTGCACATCCATTTGCTGGATATTGAAAGCACCCGCCTTGATTTGCTGGTGCACGTACTGGTGGCTGGGGTTGAAACGGCGGGTGTGGCCCACCATGGCCACCAGGCCCGAAGTAGCGGCAAAGGCGGCCACCTCCTCGGCACCGGCGAGGCTATCGGCCAGTGGAATCTCTACCTGCACATGTTTGCCTGCACGCAGGCACTGCAGGGTTTGCTCTGCGTGGATTTGCGTGGGCGTACACAAAATCACGGCATCCACTTCGGGCAGCGCCAGGCTTTCGGCCAGGTTGTCGGTCACGTGGCCAATGCCGTATTTGGCGGCCACCTCGCGGGTTTTTTCCATGTCGCGGCCAATCACCGACACGGCTTCCACACCGTCGATCAATGCAATCGCGTCCAGGTGTTTGGTGCCGAAAGCGCCTGCGCCTGCCAGGGCGACTTTGATGGTTTTGCTCATGTCAGTTGTTTTCCAAAATTAAGTGGCCCACGGCGGTGTTGGACGCAGGTACGTGGTAAAAGCGGTGTTTCAAAGTGGGGGCCGCGCCAGAGGCGCTACCAGCCTCACCGGCCACATCGGCCATCGCGCCGCGGGCGATCAACCACATCACCAGCTCAATGCCTTCGGAACCGGCTTCGCGCACGTAGTCGATGTGCGACACGCTGGCCAGACCATCGGGGTCGGCAATCAGGCGGTCCAGGAAGGCGTTGTCCCATTCCTTGTTGATCAGCCCGGCACGTGCGCCTTGCAGCTGGTGGCTCATGCCGCCGGTGCCCCAGATTTGCACTCTCAAAGGCTGGTCGAACGACTCGATGGCTTTGCGAATGGCCTTGCCCAGCTCGAAGCAACGGCGGCCCGAGGGCACGGGGTACTGCACCACGTTGACGGCAAACGGAATCACCGGGCAGGGCCAGGCTTCGGGTTGGCCGCACATCAGCGAGAGCGGTACGGTCAAGCCGTGGTCCACGTCCATTTTGTTGACGATGGTCAGGTCAAAGTCCTGCTGGATCACCGACTGCGCAATGTGCGCGGCCAGCTCGGGATGGCCGAAGACCTTCGGGACAGGGCGTGGGCCCCAGCCTTCGTCGGCAGGCTGGTATTCGGCTGCGGTGCCAATGGCGAAGGTGGGAATCATGTCCAGACTGAACGCGGTCGCGTGGTCGTTAAAGACCAGGAAAATCACATCGGGCTGGTTGTCCTTCATCCACTGCTTGGACGGCTCGTAGCCCGCAAACAAGGGCTGCCAGTAGGGCTCAGTGGTCTTGCCCAGGTCGATGGCTGCGCCGATGGCGGGGACGTGGGAGGTGTAAACGCTGGCGGTGATTTTGGCCATGCTAGTGGGCTCCTTTTCCTTGGTTTCCTGCTGAGCCTTGCGGCTGGCGATGGGCCTGGGCATCGCCGCCCTCGCCCAGCACCCTGTTACCTTCGACCGAACGGCCACCAGACACCATCATGTTGCGGTATTCCTCTTCGGTCATGCCGGTCATGCTGCCCGCCATTTGCTGGAAGCTCATGCCGTGGGTGGCACCGATCTTGGCCAAAAAGTAGATGTTGCCGCCCTGGGCGATGCAGCGGTTCAGGTCCATGTCGAGCACGGCCTGTTTCTGGCCTTCGGTCATGGGCCAGGCATCCAGGTAGGCCCGCTGGTCGGCCTTGAACTTTTCGCGGTTCTCGGCTTGCATCAACGACATGCAGAACTGGTTCAGGTGGTAGCCCATGCGGCTTTGCTCGGCATCGAAGATGGTGGTGCCGGGCACGTCCAGGTACGGTTTCTCTAGAGACATTACTGCTCCTCCGGCCAGTACAGGCGGTTAGGGTTGTCGACCAGCAGCTTGCGTTGCAGCTCTGCGGTGGGGGCAATGTGCGGGATGAAGTCCACCAGCAAGCCGTCGTCGGGCATGTGGTCCTTCAGGTTGGGGTGCGGCCAGTCGGTGCCCCAGAGCACGCGGTCGGGGAACTGCTCGACGATGCGCTTGGCAAACGGGATCACGTCCTGGTAGGCGTTTTGTTCGCCGTTCAGGGCCTTGGGGCCGGTCACGCTCAGGCGCTCGGGACATGTGACCTTGCTCCACACATTGCTGTGCTCGCGCATGAACTTCTCGAACAGCGCGAACTGCGGGCCATCGACCGGCAGGGCCACGTCGGGGCGGCCCATGTGGTCCACCACCACGGTGGTGGGCAGTGCGGTGAAGAAGTCCCACAGCTCGGGCAGATCTACCGCTTCAAAGTAGATCACCACATGCCAACCCCAGGCATGGATGCGGGTGGCGATTTCCAGCAGCTCGTCCTTGGGGGTGAAGTCCACCAGCCGCTTGACGAAGTTGAAGCGCACGCCGCGCACACCGGCATCGTGCATGGCCTGGATTTCTGCGTCGCTGATGCTGCGCTTGACGGTGGCCACACCGCGGGCCTTGCCGTTGGATGCCTTGAGTGCATCGACCATGGCGCTGTTGTCCGAGCCGTGGCAGGTAGCTTGCACCACCACGTTCTTGGCAAACCCCAGATGGTCGCGCAGGGCAAACAGCTGGGCTTTGGAGGCATCGCAGGGGGTGTACTTGCGCTCGGGGGCAAACGGGAACTCCGCGCCGGGGCCAAACACGTGGCAGTGCGCATCCACAGCGCCAGCGGGCAGCACAAAGCGGGGTTTGCTGGGGCCGGTGGTCCAGTCCAGCCAGCCAGGGGTTTTGGTGAATTCCATCAAAGTCTCCTCCATCAATTGCTATTAACTTGGTAGCTACTAGCGTAGGTAGAACGTGCGCTAGAGGCCGATTTTCTTTAAATTCAATCTATGTATTTAAGTCCGGCTTTTTCCAGCGGCTCGCGCATCTTGTACATGTCCAGGCCCAGCACACCGGCGGCCAGCTTGGCGCGTTTTTCGCCTTCAAAACTTTCGCGGTGCTCGGCGGCTTCGGCCACCTGCATGGCGATGGCGGCGGGCACCACGACGATGCCGTCCACATCGGCAATCACCACGTCACCAGGGTTGACGACGGCACCAGCGCAGATGATCTGCACGTTGACCGAACCCAGCGTAGCCTTGATCGTGCCCTTGGCGTGGATGGCCTTGCTGAACACCGGGAAGCCCATTTTTTGCAGCTCGTCCACGTCGCGCACGCCGCCGTCGATGACCAGGCCCTTGGCACCGCGGGCCTGGAAGCTGGTGGCCAGCAGGTCGCCGAAGAAGCCGTCCTCGTTCTCGGTGGTGCAGGCGGCCACGGCCACGTCACCGGGCTGCAACTGCTCTGCGGCCACGTGCATCATCCAGTTGTCGCCGGGCTGCAGCAGCACGGTCACTGCCGTACCGCAGATCTTCGCGCCCTGGTAGACCGGGCGCATGTAGGGCTTCATCAGGCCGACACGGCCCATGGCCTCGTGGATGGTGGCCACGCCGAGTTTGGACAGGCGCTCTACGGCGGCCGGGTCGGCGCGGACGATGTTGCGTTTGACGATGCCGAGGTTATTCATGCTCATGGTGTGCTCCTGGAGGTTTAGCGGCCTTGGGCCTTGAGGGCGGCATCGAGGCGGGGGAAGACGCGGCGGGCGTTGCCCTCGTAGATCTGGGCGCGGTCGGCATCGCTCAAAATCTTGCTCGCTTCGATGTAGCGCTTTGTGTCGTCGTAATAGTTGCCGGTTTCGGGGTCGATGCCGCGCACCGCGCCAATCATTTCGCTGGCAAACAGCACGTTCTTCACCGGGATCACGGTGTTGAGCAGGTCGATACCTGGCTGGTGGTACACGCAGGTGTCAAAGTAGATGTTGTTCAGCAGGTGCTCGCTCAACAGCGGCTTTTTCAGCTCTTGCGCCAAGCCGCGGAAACGGCCCCAGTGGTAGGGCACTGCGCCGCCGCCGTGCGGAATCAAAAAGCGCAGCGTGGGGAATTCCTTGAACAAGTCGCTGGTCAGGCACTGCATGAAGGCGGTGGTGTCGGCGTTCAGGTAATGCGCGCCGGTGGTGTGGAAGCAGGCGTTACAGCTGGTGCTCACGTGGATCATGGCGGGGATGTCGTACTCCACCATCTTCTCGTAAATCGGGTACCAGGCCTTGTCGCTGAGCGGGGGCGATGTCCAGTGGCCGCCGCTGGGGTCGGGGTTCAGGTTGATGCCGACATTGCCGTATTCCTTGACGCACTTCTCCAGCTCGGGGATGCAGGTGGCCGGGTCCACGCCGGGGCTTTGCGGCAGCATGGCCGCGCCGATGAAATGCTGGGGGAACAACTGGGCCACGCGGTAGCAGAGTTCGTTGCAGATGGCCGCCCAGGTGCTGGACACATTGAAGTCGCCAATGTGGTGGGCCATGAAGCTGGCGCGCGGGCTGAAGATGGTGAGGTCGGAGCCGCGCTCTCGCATCAGTCGCAGCTGGTTGGACTCGATGGTTTCGATCAGCTCGTCGTCGCTGATCTTCAGGTCGGAAACCTTGGGCACCATCGCCGGGTCTTTGATGCCGGCGATCTGCTGGTTGCGCCAGTTTTCCAGCGATTTGGGGGCCGTGGTGTAGTGGCCGTGGCAGTCGATGATCAGGGGTTTTGTCATGGTGTGCGTCTTCTTGGTTTGAATTGAGTGGGCAGTCAAGGTGTTAAACCGGGTCCATGCCTTGGGCGCGTTTCACGTTGGCCGTTTCGGGGGAAGCCATGTAGTCCAGCAGGGCCCGCACGGCATCGATTTGGGTGCTGGTGGTGGCCACCCCGGCTGAAAAAATGGTGGTGATCTGGATGGCCGGTGGCAGCGGTCCCACGATGGTGATGCCGTCCAGCGGCAGCAGTTCGCTCAGTTGCTGGAACCCCAGAGCCACCTCGCCGCGCGCCACCAGCGCCCCCACGGGCACACCGGGCGGTGCCTGTTTGAGGCGGCTCTGGATATCGGCGGCAATACCCCAGCGCTCGAACAGCTTGGCCAGCGCCACACCGCTGGGGCCGGTGGAATAGCCGATGCTGCGGGCGGCCAGCACGGCGGCGCGCACGGCATCTTCAGATGAAATATCGGGCTGGGCCGCACCCGCTTGCACTGCCACCGCCACGCCGGAGCGGACCAGGTCCACCCGGGAACCCGCGCGCAGATGGCCTGCAGCGGTCAGTTTGTCGATGGCGTCAGACGCCAGCACCACCACGTCGAACGATTCGCCCGCTTGCACGCGCTGGGCCGCATCCACACCGCCCACCGACTCGATATTTACGCGAAACCCAGGACGTTGCTCGAACCCGGCTACCAATTCGGCCAGCAGCAGGCGCGTAGCCATCGAAGAAATACCCTTGATTACCGTCGTCATGGCAGGCCGTTTACGAAAGTGGACATGGCGACCATTGTGGCCACGGCGCAGCGCCAAGCCAAGGCGGAAGACTCTCTATCAGATATTGCAATTCGGCATAATAAAGATAGAGGTATAACCAAAAATGGATCTTAAACAAATCGAGTATTTCGTCAGGGTGGCCGAACTCGGCAGCTTTACCCGCGCCGCGGTGGCGCTGGACATGGCCCAGCCCGCGCTGAGCCGCCAAGTGCGCCTGCTGGAAGTCGAGCTGCGGCAAAACCTGCTGGTGCGCAATGGCCGGGGGGCCACACCCACCGAGGCGGGCAAGCTGTTGCTGGAGCATGGCCGGGGCATCCTGCACCAGGTGGAACGTGCCCGTGAAGAGCTGGGCCGGGTGCGTGGCGCTCTGGCGGGCCAGGTGGCGATTGGCCTGCCCAGCAGCCTGGCGCGGGTGCTGACCTTGCCGTTGACGCGGGCCTTTCGCCAGCAGATGCCGGATGCGTCCTTGTCGATCCGCGAAGGACTGTCGGTGGATCTGCAGCAGTCACTGGTCAGCGGGCGCTTGGATATTGCCGTGCTCTACAACGCCCAAAGCAGCTTGGAGACCGACATCAGCCCGTTGATGGAAGAAGAACTGCTGCTGGTCCAGGCACGCCCGCCCGGCCTGCCCGAAGACCCACCGCCCGCCCCGATTGCACTCAAGGCCATCGCCTTGCTGCCGCTGGTCATCCCCAGCCGCCCCAACGCCATCCGCATGCATGTTGAGACCGAGATGGCCAAAATCGGCTGCCGCCCGCTGGTGGCGCTGGAGATCGACGGCGTAGCCGCCATCCTGGACCTGGTGGCTGACGGTGCGGGCAGCGCCCTGCTGTCGCGCCACGCCGTGGCCAGCTCGATCCGGCCCTCTGCCTTCACCACCCGCGCCATCCAGCAACCGGCCCTGCGCACCAAGGTAGCCCTGGCCACCAGCTCGCTGCGCCCCAGCACCCTGACCCAGCAGGCCACGCTGGAACTGATCCGCAGCACAGTGGCGCAGTGGGCTGGCTAAGCCCAGGCTAGACAGAGCCGCACGCTACTGCCCTTGGCCGGGATTTTGCATAAGCATAGACCTGAACTGCCCACCCAAGCCCCGCATAATCCAGCCCTGTCTCAACCCTAACCGCCGCATTGCGCCGCCATTTCCATGACTTTCAAACGCCAGTTCCTCCAGTCCGTCGCCGCCCTGTCCGTGGGCCTGTTCCTCAGTGGCTGCGGCAAAGCGCCGCCGGCGCCTGTGGCTGCCGAGCCAGCCGCATCGGCACCCGCAGTACCCGCCCCTGCACCGGCGGCCAAGGTGATCACCGTGGGCACCGACCCGACCTACGCACCGTTTGAGTTCCAGAACGAAAAAGGCGAGATCGTCGGCTTCGACATGGACGTGCTGACCGCCGCCGCCCACAAGGCCGGCCTGGAAGTGAAGTTCGTCAGCACGCCGTGGGAAGGCGCCTTTACCGCGCTGGCCCAGGGCGACCGCGATGTGCTGGTGTCGGCCATCACCATCACCGATGAACGCAAGCAGACCATGGACTTCTCCGACCCCTACTTCGAGGCCAGTCAGCTGATCGCCGTGCCCGCCAAATCCACTGTGGCCAAGCTGGACGACCTGAAGAAGAAAAAGATCGGCGTGCAAACCGGCACCACCGGCGAAGAAGTGGTGGTCAAGCTGCAAGGCAAAACCAGCACCAACATCAAGCGCTTTGAATCCACCCCATTGGCTTTGGCCGAGCTGGCTGCAGGTGGCGTGGATGCGGTGGTGGCCGACAACGGCGTGGTTATCCACTACCTGGCCAACAACCCCACGGCAGGCTTCAAATCCATCAGCGATGCAGGCTTTGCCCCCGAGTTCTACGGCGTGGCTGTGAAGAAGGGCAACACCGAGCTGCTAGCCCAGATCAACAAGGGCCTGGCCGACATCAAGGCCGACGGCAGCTACCAGAAGATCCACGACAACTACTTTAAATCCACAAAGTAAGCCTCGGAGCACGCAATGGTCTGGCGTTGGGACATTCTGGCCGGGTACGGCCCCCTGTTTGCGCAGGGATTGTGGATGACGGTGCAGCTGACGGTGATTGCCACCGGCGCGGGCATGCTGCTGGGCGCGGCCGTGGGGCTGGTCAACACCAGCAGCCTGGCACCGCCCTCGCCGCCTTGGCCCGTGGCCTGGGGCCTGAAGCTGCTGCGCGCGCTGGCTACGGCCTACGTCACGTTTTTCCGGGGCACGCCGCTGTTCGTGCAGATCTTGCTAGTCCACTTTGCGCTGATGCCGCTGCTGATCCACCCCGACGGCGGCTGGCTGCTGCAGGGCGATATGGCCCGCGAGTTCCGCCAGGAGCACGGGGCCTTTTTCTCGGGCGCGGTGGCGCTCACGCTCAACGCCGGGGCCTACATCTCGGAAATCTTCCGCGCGGGCATCCAGAGCATCCACTCCGGCCAGAACGCCGCCGCCCAAAGCCTGGGCATGAGCCCCTGGCTAAGCATGCGCTACATCGTGCTGCCGCAGGCATTTCGGCGCATGGTGCCGGCGCTGGTCAATGAAATGGTGGCCCTGGTCAAAGATACCTCGCTGGTCTCGGCCATCGGCCTGCTGGAGCTGGCCATGGCCGCCCGCACCGTGGCCGGGGCCTACTCGCGCTACTGGGAACCCTACCTGGCCATCTCGGCCATGTACCTGGTGCTGACCTGGACCCTGTCGCAATTGGCCAAAAAGCTCGAAGTGCCGGAACACGCGCGCGGGCGCTAATATTTACCTTTTAACATGCCGCTTTCCTCCACTCTTTCCCCTCTGAACGCTTTCTTCGCCCAGCGCCCGCTGGTGATACTGGATGGTGCCCTGGCCACCGAACTGGAGCGACGGGGTGCTGATCTGAACGACCCACTGTGGTCGGCCAAGCTGCTTATCGAGCAGCCCGCGCTGATCTACCAGGTGCACCTGGACTACTTCCGCGCCGGGGCCGACGTGGCCACCACCGCTAGCTACCAGGCCACATTCGAGGGCTTTGCCCAACGCGGCTTCGATGCCGCTACCGCTGCCCAGTTGATGCGCAACGCGGTGCGGCTGGCGGTGGAAGCCCGCGACACCTTTTGGGCCGAGCCTGCACACCGCGTAGGCCGCATCCAGCCGCTGGTGGCCGCGTCGGTGGGTCCGTATGGCGCGATGCTGGCCAACGGCTCGGAGTACACCGGCCACTACGGCCTCAGCGAAGAAGCCCTGATGGACTTCCACCGCCCCCGCCTGGCGGTGCTGGTGGACTCCGGGGCCGACCTGCTGGCCTGCGAGACCATTCCCTGCCTGGCCGAGGCCCGCGCCCTGGCCCGCCTGTTGCCCGAGTTTCCCGGCGCGGCGGCGTGGATCAGCTTTTCGTGCCGCGACGGCTTGCACACCAGCGAAGGTGAGCTGCTGGGCGATTGCGTGGCCGCGCTGGACGGCTTTGCCCAGGTGGTGGCCGTGGGCGTGAACTGCACCGCGCCCGAATTTATTGCTTCGCTGGTGGACCAGATGCATGCGCGCACCACCAAGCCACTGCTGGTCTACCCCAACTCGGGCGAGCATTACGACCCCACCCACAAGCAATGGCACGGCAACCCCAGCGCCTCGCACTTTGCCGACCAGGCCCGGGGCTGGCATGCGCGCGGGGCCCGGCTGATTGGCGGCTGCTGCCGCACCTCGCCCGACGACATTGCCGCCGTACACCAGTGGGCCAGCGCATCGCTGCCACCCCTAACCTCGGCCCACACCCCCGCATGAAGTGGTTCGCCGCCGCGCTGCTCTGGACCTGCCTGGGCGCAGCCCACGCCACCAGTTTTGAAGACATCCAGCGCATCAAGGCCACCGAAGGCATACCCCGCTGGCGGGAAGCCGCCCAGCGCACACGGGCGCTGCGGGCCGAGCCGCCCACAGACGCGGCGGCCGCCGCCTGGACAAGCTTGGACGCGCAAACCGACCCCCAGGTGGGCAAGGCCCCGCTGGACCAAACCACAGGCGCGCTCACCAGCACCGACCTGCTGGTCAACGCCAGCTGGCTGCGCTGGCGCGTGCTGGCGGAAAACGCCGACGCGCGCTACTCTTTTGCCTACGCCATGGACCTGGCCCGCATGCGCAGCGGCACCAACAACATCGACAACTACGACGATGAAGCCATCATCTTTTTCTTCCATGCCAAGCTGGCGCTGACCCTGGACGGCATGCGCTGCACCGACCGCAGCAAGGCCGAGCACCTGCAAACCTGGTACGCCGGGCTGGACCGGTTGCAAGCGCTGGCCAAAAAAGCCGCCCTTATGCCGCAGTCCGATAAATCCGCTGCCATCCTGGAAGCCATCACTATGGAAGAAATGCTGGGCGAGCGCCCCGCCATGGGCTGGCTGTGTCCACGCCGCGATGCCGAGGCCCCCTCCACCACCACGCCACCACGGTTTCTGTCCGATGAGGCCTGGCGCAAATACCGCAAAGATCTGCTGGAACAGCTCACCCGCAACGCCTTAAAAGACCTATAACGCAAAATTTATAAGAAATAGGCCTCTAGCGCATGTTCTATCAACGCTGGTAGCTTCTATTTTTATAGCAAACTCATTTTGGAGCCTACCACCATGCTGCCGTCCACACCACTCCGCCAAACCGCCGCCGGTCTGCTTCTGGCCGTGGCAAGTGTGCAGTCCCAGGCCCAAACCCAGGCAGCGCCCAACATCCAGCCGCATGGCGGCGTGTGGCCGGTGCAGGCCGGGTTCGACTTCGACCTGGGCAAAAAGAAAGCCCTGAAAACCCGCCAGTCGGTCAGCGGCATCGCCTGCAGCCTGGATGCTAAAAATCAGCGCGTATGCCTGCTGGCGTTTGACGAGGGCGTGGAAGCCCGTTGGGCCACGCTGCAAGACGCGGCCTTGGTGGCAGAACCCACCCCGCTGCTGCTGCGCGACAACACTGGTGAACTGGATGCCGAGGGCGCAGCCACCGACGGGCGCCATTTTTACGTGACCGGCTCGCATTCGGCCAAACGCAACAGCTGCGAAAGCAACCCGCACAGCCGCCATGTGATCCGCTTCCAGCGCGACCCGGCCACTGGCCGCGCCCTGCGCAGTGCCGACGGCAAGCTCGTGGGCTATGCCGACACCGGGCGTTTGTGGAGCGTGATGCAGGCCCAGCCCGCGCTGCAAGCCTTTGCCCAGGAGCGCGCCTGCCTGGGTGCCGATGCCGGGGTCAACATCGAAGGTCTGGCCGTGCGCGACGGGCGCTTGTATTTCGGCTTGCGCAGCATGGGGGCCGTGCTGGCGGTGGATGCCGACGCACTCTTCACCCCCGCTGCTGCCGTGCCGGCCACGGTGATCCCGCTGGTCCTGGGCACCGGGCGCGGCATCCGCGACATGGAGGCGGTGGACAAAGGCTTTCTGCTGCTGGCCGGGCCGGACGATGTGGACACCCACCAGGGCGTGGGCTGGACCCTGGCCTGGTGGGACGGCCAACCCAGCCCCATCCCAATCACCCCCAAAGTGTTGGCATCGTTGGATCTGGCCAAAGTCAAGCTGCGCGATTGCGACAAGGAACTCAAGCCCGAGGCGCTGACCGTGCTGAAAGAAACGCCCAGCAGCTACGAAGTGCTGGTGCTGTCCGACGGGATGTGCGACGGCGGACCGCTGGCGTTTACGGTGCCGAAGTAGCCTGTGTAGCCAGCGATAAAGCCTGCGCCGCCTCCAGCAAATAGGCCCGCGCGTCTTCTTCGGTCGGCCCGGCATGCCGGTCGATGCGGCGGATGTACGGGCAAGTCAGCGCCGCCAGAGCGTTGCCGTCCACGCCCAAAATCGGGTACGAAATATCCACCACACCAAAAGACTGCAAGCTATTGCCCTGGCGGTAGCCCAGCCGCCGCACGGTATCCAGCACGGCCACCAGGTCGGCGCTGTCCATGGGCACTTCGCCGTCCAGCGTAGTGTGTTCAGTCAGCATGCGCGCGGTGCGTTCGGCATCGCCGAAGGCCAGCAGCACATGGCCCGAGGCCGAATCCACCAGACCCACACGTGCGCCCAGCCGGGTGGACATGCCCCAAGCGCTAGGGCCATTGACCTGTGCGGTGATCAACACGCTACCCCGGTCGTACACCCCCATGTGGCACGACTGCTCGGCCCGCTGGGCAAACACGTCCATCAGCGGCAGCGCCTGCGACACCAGTCGGTTCAGCGGCGGGTGCATGTGGGCCAGCGCAAACAGTTTTAGGCTGAGCGCATACCGGTCGCCCGAGACCGAGCGCATCACGTACTGGCGCACCACCAGCCGCTCCAGCATGCGGTAGATTTCGCTGGCCCCGCGGTCCATGGCCTTGACGATTTCGGCCCGGGTCAGGCCCTGGGGTTGGCTGGCCAGCAGCTCCAGGATGTCCAGGCCCTTGTCCAGGGCGGGGGCGCGGTAACGGTCGTCGGGTGCCACGTTGTCGGCTTTAGTCATACATGTAGTGGGTTGTTGAGGGAAAGTACCAAGACGCGCGGCCTGCTTCACGCCCTAGTATTGCGCCAATGTTCATCCATGAACACTTTGTTTGCATATAAATACAAACCCTATACCTCCTCTATAGGACCGCATGGCAGCACTTATAAGCATCACCCATCTGAGCAAGTCGTTCCCCGGCGTGAAGGCGCTGAACGACTGCCAGTTTGAACTGGCCCCCGGCGAGGTGCATGCGCTGATGGGGGAAAACGGCGCAGGCAAATCCACGCTGATGAAGGTGCTGGCAGGCGTGTACACCAAGGACGCAGGCGATATCCAGATGGACGGGAAAGCGGTGGACATCCCCACGCCAAGGGCGGCGCAGGCCTTAGGGATCGGCATCATCCACCAGGAGCTGAACCTGATGAACCACCTCAGCGCCGCGCAAAACATCTTCATCGGGCGCGAGCCCATGGGGCGTTTCGGACTGTTTGTGGACCAGCAAAAAATGGTGGATGACACCCAGACCATCTTCGACCGCCTGCACCTGCAACTGGACCCGCGCGTCGAGGTGGGCGAACTCACCGTAGCCAAGCAGCAGATGGTGGAGATTGCCAAAGCGTTGTCATTCGACTCCCGCGTGCTGATCATGGACGAGCCCACCGCCGCGCTGAACAACGCCGAAATCGACGACCTGTTTCGCATCATCCGCCAGCTGAAGAGCCAGGGCGTGGGCATTGTCTACATCTCGCACAAGATGGACGAGCTCAAGATCATCAGCGACCGCGTCACCGTGATGCGCGACGGCGAATACATCGGCACCGTGCCCACCGCCACTACCAGCATGGACACCATCATCGGCATGATGGTGGGCCGCGCGCTGGAAGTGCACCAGCCCGTGGCCTACACCCACAGCGGTGACAGCGATGCCGTGATGCTGGAAGTGAAAGGGTTGAATCGGGGCCGCAGCATCAAGGACGTATCTTTCAGCGTGCGCAAGGGCGAGATTCTGGGGTTTGCCGGGCTGATGGGTGCAGGCCGTACCGAGGTGGCGCGGGCCATCTTTGGGGCTGACGCGCGCGACGCGGGCGAGATCCGGGTCAAGGGCCAGGTGGTGCACATCCAGGCCCCCAGTGATGCGGTTCGCTGCGGCATTGGCTATTTATCCGAAGACCGCAAACGCTACGGCCTAGCCACCGGCATGGACGTGCAGTCCAACATCCTGCTGGCAAACCTGAAGAATTTTGTGTCGATGGGCTTTTGGCTCAAGCGCCATGAGATTGAAGCCGTGGCGCAGAAATACGTGGGGCAACTGGGCATCAAAACCCCGTCCATCTTCCAGCGCGCCGGTCTGCTGTCGGGCGGCAACCAGCAAAAAATTGTGATTGCCAAATGGCTGCTGCGCGACTGCGAGGTGCTGTTTTTTGACGAACCTACGCGCGGTATCGACGTGGGGGCCAAGGCCGAGATCTACAAACTGCTGCACGCCCTGGCCGAGCAGGGGCGCGCCATTGTGATGATCTCCAGCGAGCTGCCCGAGGTGCTGCGCATGAGCCACCGCATCGTGGTGATGTGCGAGGGCCGCATCACCGGCGAGTTGTCGGCGGCCGAGGCCACCCAAGAAAAAATCATGCAACTCGCCACCCAGCGCGAAGTGCTCACCCACTAAAACTCCAAAACCGCCCATGTCCAATTTATCTGCAGCCCAACGCCTCAAAGCCGCCCTGTTCAGCCAAAGCACCCGGCAAAAGCTGCTGGCCTTTACCAGTCTGGTAGGGCTGATGGTGTTTTTCAGCGCCGCCTCGCCCAACTTTTTGCAGACCGACAACCTGGTCGGCATCCTGCAGGCCACGGCGGTAAACGGCGTGCTGGCCATTGCCTGCACCTTCGTCATCATCACCTCGGGCATCGATTTGTCGGTGGGCACGCTGATGACGTTTTGCGCGGTGATGGCGGGCGTGTTCATGACCTACTGGGGTTTGCCCATGTATGTGGGCATTGCGGCGGCGATCGTGTTTGGCGCGCTGGCGGGCTGGGTTTCGGGCTTTTTGATTGCCAAGCTGAAGATCCCGCCTTTTATTGCCACGCTGGGCATGATGATGCTGCTCAAAGGCTTGTCGCTGGTGATATCAGGCACCAAGCCGATTTACTTCAACGATACGCCGGATTTTTCGTATATCTCGCAAGAATCGCTGATCGGCTATTTCTTTCCCAGTTTGCCGATTCCCAACGCGGTGCTAATTTTGTTTGTGGTTGCGGTGGTGTCCAGTCTGATTTTGAATAAAACCATTTTGGGCAGCTATACCTTTGCCCTGGGCAGCAACGAAGAAGCCGTGCGCTTGTCTGGCGTGAATGTAGACCGCTGGAAGATCATTATCTATTCGCTCAACGGTGCCATTTGCGGCATTGCCGGGCTGCTGATTGCATCCCGCCTGAATTCGGCCCAACCTGCATTGGGACAAGGCTATGAGCTGGATGCGATTGCAGCGGTGGTGATTGGCGGCACCTCGCTCAGCGGCGGCGCGGGCACGATATTGGGCACGATTATTGGCGCTTTCATCATGAGCGTATTAACCAATGGGCTGCGTATTATGTCGGTTGCCCAGGAATGGCAAACCGTGATTACCGGAATCATCATTATTTTGGCGGTATACGCTGATATTTTAAGGAGGCGCAAATAACCCACGAGTACTTCATGCACCCACCCGCAATTTCGATACCTATAACATTTGGAGACACGACATGATTTTTAAAAAACAACTGATTTGCCTTGCTGTTGGTTTTAGCTTGACTTCTTTATTCACCGGCAAAAGCTTTGCAGCCGATGAAATTTATATTCCGCTGGTGTCCAAGGGCTTCCAGCACCAGTTTTGGCAGGCTGTGAAACTCGGTGCCGACCAGGCCGGTAAAGACCTGAAGGTCAAAGTCACCTTCGAAGGCCCTGAAACCGAAGCCATGGTGGACAAGCAAATCGACATGCTGTCCTCGGCTCTGGCCAAGAAGCCTGCCGCCATCGGCTTTGCCGCGCTGGACAGCAAGGCCGCCATTCCGCTGCTGAAAAAGGCTCAGGCCGCCAAGATTCCGGTGGTCGCGTTTGACTCGGGCGTGGACAGCGACATCCCCGTGACCACCGCCACCACCGACAACAAGGCCGCTGCCGCCCTGGCTGCCGACAAGATGGCCGGCTTGATCGGCAACGCTGGTGAAGTCGCCCTGGTGGTGCACGACCAGACCAGCCGCACCGGTGTAGACCGGCGCGATGGCTTTGTGGAGCGCATCAAATCGACCTACCCCAACATCAAGATTGTCAGCGTGCAATACGGTGCGGGCGACCAATTGAAATCCACCGAAATCACCAAGTCCATTCTGCAGGCCAACCCCAACATCAAAGGCATTTTTGGTGCCAATGAAGGCTCGGCCATCGGTGTATTGAACGGTGCCAAAGAGATGAAGCGCAGCATCATCATCATCGGCTACGACTCGGGCAAACAGCAAAAAGATGCCGTGCGCAGCGGTGCCATGGCCGGAGCCATCACCCAGAACCCGGTGGGCATTGGCTACAAAACCGTCGAAGCCGCCGTCAAGGCACTCAAGGGCGAGAAACTGCCCAAGATCATCGACACCGGCTTCTACTTTTACGACAAATCCAACATCGACGATCCCAAGATCGCTGCCGTTTTGTACGACTAAAGCCTGACGGTTTTTCGAGGCTCCTGCGGGAGCCTCCTCTTTTTTTCTCCATTCTTAAGAGTCCCCGCATGCCTGTCATCCAATCCCTGCGCGCCATTGATCTGCGCTTCCCCACTTCGCAGCACCTGGACGGCTCGGATGCGATGAACCCCGATCCCGACTATTCCGCCGCCTACGTCATTCTGGAAACCGACCAGCCCGGCCTGAATGGCCATGGCCTGACCTTCACCATTGGCCGCGGCAACGACATCTGTTGCGCCGCCATCCACGCCATGCAGCACCTGGTGGTGGGCCTGGACCTGGACTGGATAGCGGCCGACATGGGCCGCTTCTGGCGGCACATCACCTCCGACAGCCAACTGCGCTGGATCGGCCCCGACAAAGGCGCGATCCACCTGGCAACCGGCGCGGTGGTGAATGCGGTCTGGGACCTGTGGGCCAAATCGGTGGGCAAGCCGGTGTGGCAACTGGTGGGCGAAATGAGCCCCGAAGAACTGGTGCGCTGCATCGACTTTCGCTACATCACCGACTGCATCACCCCCATTGAGGCCCTGGCGCTGCTGACCGAGCGCGCAGTAGGCAAAGCCGAGCGCCTGGCCATCCTGCAGCGCGAAGGCTATCCCTGCTACACCACCTCGGCAGGTTGGTTAGGCTATGGCGATGAGAAGCTACGCCGCCTATGCCAGGAAGCGGTGGACGCGGGCTTCAACCACGTCAAGCTCAAGGTGGGTCGCGACAAAGCCGACGACATCCGCCGCCTGCGCATCGCCCGCGAAGTGCTGGGCCCGGACCGGCATTTGATGATCGATGCCAACCAGGTCTGGGACGTGGGCCAGGCGGTGGACTGGCTGAAAGACCTGGCTTTTGCCAAGCCCTGGTTCATCGAAGAACCCACCAGCCCCGACGACATCGAAGGCCACCGCGTCATCCGCGAGAGCGTGGCCCCGATGCAGGTCGCCACTGGCGAAATGTGCCAAAACCGCATCCTGTTCAAACAGTTCATCATGCGCGGCGCCATTGACGTGGTGCAGATCGACTCCTGCCGCCTGGGCGGTGTGAACGAAATCCTGGCCGTGATGCTGATGGCCGCCAAATATAACTTGCCCGTGTGTCCGCACGCGGGCGGCGTGGGCCTGTGCGAGTACGTGCAGCACCTGTCGATGATCGACTACCTGAGCATCGCCGGCACCCGCGAGGGCCGCGTCATCGAGTACGTAGACCACCTGCACGAGCACTTCATCGACCCCTGTGTCATCCAGAACGCCGCCTACATGCCGCCCTCCGCGGCGGGCTTTTCAATTGAGATGCTGCCCGATACCTTGGTGCAGTACGCATTCAAAAAGTAATGCAAAAAATCGACAGCCACCAGCACTACTGGCGCTTTGAGCCCGCGGCTTTTCCGTGGATCAGCCCCGGCATGGCCGTGCTGGCGCAAGACCGGTCGCCCAGCGATTGCCCGATGCACAGCAGCGGAGTCTCCGGCTCTATCGCCGTGCAGGCCCGTACCGAGGCGACAGAGACCGACTTTCTGCTCGACCTGGCCGCGCACAACCCCAGCATCATGGGCGTAGTAGGCTGGGCCGACCTGGCCAGCCCTGCACTGGAAGCACAGCTCGACGGATGGGCGCAGCAGCCGAAACTGTGCGGTTTTCGCCATATCCTGCAAGACGAACCCGATGTGGCGCAAGTCGTCAACAACCCGCTGTTTCGGCGTGGCGTGGCGCTACTGCAAAGCCAAAAACTGAGCTACGACGTGCTGGTGTTTGCCCACCAGATGCCGCTAGTGGTCGACTTCTGCGCCACGCACGATGCCCACTGGCTGGTGCTGGACCACCTGGGCAAGCCGCCCCTCAAGAACCCCGAACAGATGCCGCAATGGACCCAGTCGCTGAAAGCACTGGCCGCCCTGCCCCACGTGGCGTGCAAACTGTCAGGCCTGGTCACCGAAGCCGCTTGGCCGTTTGCCCATGGCCTACCCACGAGCGTGCAGCAAACCGTCTGGGACTGCTTTGATACCGCACTCGAAGCCTTTGGCCCGTCGCGCCTGCTGTTCGGCTCCGACTGGCCAGTGTGCGAGCTGGCCGCACCCTATCCCGCTGTGCACGAGTTGGCGCAGACCTGGGCGGCCAGACGTTTATCCGAATCCGAACAAACCGATTTCTGGTCCGGCAACGCCATCCGTTGCTACAACCTCAACTCAAAGTAAACCCCATGGATCTGCATCTCAAAGACAAAGTTATCCTCGTCACCGGTGGCGGCAGCGGCATAGGCGGCGCGATTTCGCTAGCGCTGGCGCAAGAGGGGGCGATTCCCGTCATCCTGGGCAAAAGCGCCTTGAACAGCGACTTTGCGGCCCAGCTCAGCGCCCTGCAACCCCACTTCCTTTTCATTCAGCTCAATCTGCAAGACGATGCCGCCTGCGGTGCCGCCGTGGCGCAGACCATGGCCACGTTTCAGCGCATTGAAGGCCTGGTCAACAACGCAGGCATCAACGACAGCGTGGGCCTGGACGCGGGGCGGGACGCATTTGTAGCCTCGCTGGACAAGAACCTCATCCACTATTACGTGATGGCCCACTACTGCGTGCCACACCTGAAGGCGTCACGCGGATCAATAGTCAACATCTCATCCAAAACCGCCCTGACCGGCCAGGGCGACACCAGCGGCTACACGGCCTCCAAGGGCGCGCAACTGTCCCTGACCCGCGAGTGGGCGGCCTCGCTGCTGAAGGACGGCGTACGCGTCAATGCCGTTATTCCCGCCGAAGTGATGACCCCGCTGTACGAGCGCTGGATCAGCAGCTTCCCCGATGCCGAAGAAAAGCTGCGCAGCATCACCAGCAAAATCCCGCTCGGCCAGCGCATGACCACCTTGGAAGAGATCGCCCGCACCACTGTTTTCCTGCTGTCCGATGCCGCCAGCCACACCACCGGGCAGTGGCTGTTTGTGGACGGTGGCTACACGCACCTGGACCGGGCGCTGAGCTGATTGCATGACCAGATGGCCAGGACCGGCCCGCTGTATCAGTTCTGTATTTTTAGGCCTATTTTCAGGTATGAAAATGGCGGCTTGTGCTGACCAGATAAGCACGAGAAGCTCCTATTTTTTACTACCAAAAGAGAAGCAATCTGTTTGGGCTGCACGGGTGGTAGCCAATGGGGGTCGGATCCCAATTGCGCACAGGTTGCTGGCGGGTCGAGACGGCTGTATCCCGCATTTGGGCTCCGACCCCTATTGGCGGATTTGCATTGATGTTTTCTGGCTGCCTGCCAGCATCCTCGGCCGGGTGATGCGTCCGGCGGCGCAGTCTCTTTTACAGAAACCCGCGAAGCGGGTTTTCTTTTGCGCAATGGCGTGCTCTGCACGCGGGGTTCACTCACTTTGCGAGGCAAAGTTACGTGAACACCAAAAGTAACCCAAAGAAAGGCGCCCCAACTGTCTGCGCCCTCCGCTGGCGCTACGGGAACCTGCGGTGCGCGCTTTGGTCGGGGTCTGGCTAAACTCGCTGGCGCTCAAACAACGCCAGCCCTGATCCGCCCAAAGCTGTGCTCCTTGGCGCATACAGATGGGGACCCCGGGTAGCGGGATCGGCCCGGCTACGCCGGGCATCGCGCCTAGGGCGCGAGCTCAGCGTGGCGTTTGGCTTGGTTCACATCGGCAAAACTGCGGCATTGGTGCATTTAAGGTTTTTAGGCCTATTTTTAAGTGCCAAAAAAGCCGCCAGCGCTCATGGAATAGGCGCAAGAAGCTCCTGTTTTTTACTATCAAAAGAGAAGTAATACTTACGGCTGTACGGGCGGTAACCAATGTGGTCGGATCGCGATTGCACGCAGAGAAGTTTGTCACCGTGTCGGGTGTGTGCTTGCCCGCATTCGTGCTCCGACCCCTTTGGCGGATTGGCGGCCCTTGGGCACGCCCCTGGCTGAGATATGTCCCAGGGCTGCGCTATCGCTGCTGCAAGGCTTTGGCAGGCTATAGTGGTGGACCCACTTGGAATGCGGGGTTTGTCTGAATTTTTATACCTGTATAAAAGTCCATTGCCCGCATCAAAAACCAATCAGCAAGCCGTTTCCAGAAAATTTCGGTGAATTATTTAAACCTCAGCAGCCGATTTAAACCTTAGGGTTTGCGGCGTACATCAGTTCGGCGTCACAGGCACCTGCGTACTTGTTGCCACTAATCACATAACGATCGAATTACACGATGGCTAGAACCGACGTCTTCATTAGCCACGCGAGCGAAGACAAGCTTGATGTTGCAAGACCTCTCGCTGCGTTACTCGTCCAAGCTGGTCTCAGTGTCTGGTTAGATGAGGCCGAGCTGGTTTTAGGGGATAGCCTGCGTCGAAAGATCGATCAAGGCTTAGCGTCTGCACGGCATGGCGTGGTCATCTTGAGCAAAGCCTTCTTCGCCAAAGAATGGCCACAAAAAGAACTTGATGCGCTCGTCGCAAGAGAAGACGGCACGCTGTCCGTTATCCTGCCTGTGTGGCACAACATCACCGCACGCGAAATAGCCGCCTTTTCGCCAATGCTCGCTGATCGCCTAGGCACCCGAACAGACAACGGACTGCCCAGCGCAGTAGCTGCAATCCTCAGGGCCGTTCGGCATCACGCAACGGTTGATGATCCAACTTCAGAGCCAAAGCCACGGACAGCGCCGCAGGCATCGCCAAGTTCCATCGGACCAAAGAGAATCGATCAACTCGTAGTTGAATTCATTGATCGCGTTGCAGAGATCAATGAGCAAGATCAAGAAATCTCAGGCATCAGGACCGGATTTCACGACTTAGATCGCCTTGTCAACGGCCTTACGCCTGGAGAACTTTACGTCCTGGCTTCAAGACCTTCCGTTGGAAGCACGACCTTCGCGCTAAATGTTGCGCAGCATGTTGCCTCCGTCGAAGGCATACCTGTCCTTTATTTTTCGCCTCACGCGCGAGGTCAAGAACTCTTAAATCGCTTAGTCGCTGCAACGGGTCGCATCGACCGCTGGCACCTCGCCTCCGGTCGACTCGCCGAAGACGAATGGAAGCGCCTAGCCGACGCGGTCGAGGTGGTTCACAAGGGACCGATGTATCTCGATGACACATCACCTCTAACCATTCCGGATGTCATAGCTCGAAGTGAACAGGTACGAAATGAAGCAGGAGCCATCGCGCTAATCGTTATCGACACATTTGAAATGCTGAGTCAAGCAAACGGACAACAAGTGCCCGAAACTGAAATTCGTCAACTGCGCACGCTAGCTCGCCAAATCAACTGTCCAGTCTTGCTCCTCAGCATGATTCCTCGCAAATCAGAAACAAGAATCGACAAACGACCTTTGCTTTCAGATTTGACGCACCACGAAGCAATCGAACAAAACGCCACAGCAGTCTTTCTTCTCTATCGAGATGACTTCTACAACCGTGACTCAACTGACACCGGCTCCATAGAGGTGATCGTCGCTCAGAACCGTGGCAGGGTCGTTGGAACCGTAAAGCTGGCGTTTACAAAAGCCTCAGGGCGCATGGACAACCTTGCCTATCCAGAGTAGCGAGGTGATGCCGACCCCTTTCATCGAGAAGACGCTGCTCGGCAAGCCGGCCAGAGCCTCTAACGTCAAACGTTGAAGCTGTAAAAAAGATCTTTGGCACGGCGTTTGCGGTCAACCTAGCCATGAAGATCGCGACCATGGCCCGCAACAAATTTCAAGACCACAAAAGCCTGTTGCTGTCGGTAGCCAGCCTTTCCACCCAATCAACGGGCAGGCAACCCGTCAAACCCGCCAATGCTCCAGCCTGCACCCAGTGGTACGCCATCCGAAACAGAAGAGAGCCGCCAAAACGGCAGCCAGCGCTGATGGAACCAGCACAAGCAGCTACTACTTTTATAGCTAGTGCTTTTCTGGCAACGGAATAAATTCCGCATCCCCCGGCACCTGGCCCATGCGATGCGCTTGCCAATCCCCTTCGGCTTGCAAGATGCGCTCTTTGCGGCTGGAAACGAAGTTCCAGCTGATGAAGCGGTGGCCGTCCAGCGCGTCGCCGCCGATCACCAGCAGGCGCACGGCCGCGGTGGCGCGGATCTGCGTGCTCACACCAGGCTGCAGCAGCGCCAGGGTACGGGCGGCCAGCACCGCGCCGTCCACTTCCACATCGCCATCCACCGCGTATACAGCCATTTCCTGCGCCAGCGGCGGCAGGTCCAGCAGGCCACCAGCGGGCAGCATGATGTCGAGATACAGGGTGGGCGCATGAGTAGCCACCGGAGACGTTGTGCCCCAAGCCTGGCCGATCAGCACGCGTACCTGGGCATCGCCCACGGCCAGCTCGGGAATGTCGGCGGCGGGGGTGTGGGTGAAGCTGGGCTCCACCTCTTCAAAGGCCTGCGGCAGCGCGGCCCAGAGCTGGATGCCGTGGTTGGTGTAGGCACTGGCGGCCAGCGCAGGCGGTGGCCGCTCGGAATGGACGATGCCGCGACCGGCGGTCATCCAGTTGATGGCCCCCGGGGCGATCTGTTGTACGCAGCCCAGGCTGTCGCTGTGCAGCATCGCGCCTTCGAATAAGTAGGTGACCGTGGCCAACCCGATGTGCGGGTGCGGACGCACAGCATGGCCCCCGCCGGGATGCACGGTTACCGGACCAAAGTGGTCAAAAAATAAAAAGGGCCCGACCGACTGCCGCGCGGCTGCGGGCAGCACCCGGCGCACCACAAAACCGCCCCCCAAATCTTTGGCATGGCCGGTGAGTTGCAGGGTGATGGGCATGGTCGGGCTCCGGTAGGTTTAGGCGAGGAACTTGGCGGTGATGTCGGCAACGCGCTTGCCGTAGAACTTGGCGGTGTCCAGATCGCCTTGCGACATTTCAGCGGGGCTGGAGTCCGAAGGGGACTGCACCAACACGCCCACCGAACCACCCAGGTTGTTGATGTCGTTGCGGGTTGCGGCCTTGGTGTTGCTGGGCATGTGGCCCAGGCTGACCCAGATGCCACCTTGCTGCGAAGCCAGGGTTTGCAAATAGATCAAGGTGACTTGCTTGTCGCCGCTGAAGCTGGCGCTGTTGGTGAAGCCGCCAAACACTTTGTCTTTCCAGGCGCTGGTGAACCAGGCTTTGCTGGTGGCATCGGCAAATTTCTTGAACTGCCAGCTCGGGCCACCCATGTAGGTGGGCGTGCCGAAAATGATGGCATCGGCCGCGTTGAGCGATGCCCAACCCGCTTCAGACAGATTGCCCTCGGCATCGATGGCGATCAGCTCGGCGCTGGCGCCTTCGGCAACGGCCTGGGCTACGCGCTGGGTGTGGCCGTAGCCAGAGTGGTACACAACAACAGTTTTGGTCATACAGACTTTCAAGTTAGGTAAAAACAACGAACGGGAAACACTTTAAACGAGACGGCTATCCACCAGAAACACCGCAGATCTGGCTTTGCCAGGCTGCTGGTGTTGCCCCCCGCAAGGGGGTTGGCGAAAGATGCGAAGCACTGCAGCCTGGGGTTGTGCCTTATCGTTTGGCATCCAGGCTCCAGGCACCGGCACCCCAGGCGGCCAGGGTCAGCAGGCCACCCACGACGGCGATGTTCTTGATGAACAGCAACTGCGTCACCATCACCGCTTCCGCGGGCACGGCCCAGAAAGCGTGGAAGAAGAAGCTGGCCACCAGGGTGAAACCGGCCAGAATCAGCGCCGCCCAGCGGGTGCCCAAACCGAAAATCAGCGCCAAGCCGCCCAGCACTTCGACCGGAATCGCTGCCAGCGCGCCCAGCATAGGGAACGGCAGACCGACCGAGGCGATATAGCCCACGGTGCCCGCAAAGCCGGTGATCTTGGCGATGCCCGCAGGCAGAAACAGGGCGGCCAGCAGCAAGCGGCCCACGAAGCTCAGGGGGTTCTGGAGAGTTTTAAACATGTGATTTCCTTTTAATTAAAAATTAACAACTTCACTAGGATTTACCACTCGGCTGAAGCTACTGCACTGCCAGGGACACCGTGGAACCGGCTTTGCCGGGCCACTGGTGTCGCCCCCTGCAAGGGGGTTGGCGAAAGACGCGCAGCGCTGTAGCCTGGGGGTGAGCAAATCCTTAAGCGGCCAGGTCAAAGACCAGCACTTCGGCATTCGCCGCCTTGCCCAGGGTGAGCAAGGCTTCGTTTTCAATCAACAGCGCATCGCCGGTGGACAGCGCCGTGCCATTCACTTCCAAGGCGCCGCTGATCAAGTGCACATAGCCCTTGCGTGCCGGATTCAGCGCCAGAGTGGCGGACTCCGTACCGTCCAGCAGCCCGGCGTATAGGTGGGCATCGGCATGGATGGTCACCGAACCCTGGGCACCGTCGGGCGAGGCCACCAGGCGCAGCACGCCGCGCTTTTCGCTTTCGGCAAAGCTCTTTTGCTCGTAGCTGGGCGCGATGCCTTTGACGTTGGGCTCGATCCAGATTTGCAAAAAGTGCGTGGTCTGTTCGTCTGCGTGGTTGAACTCGCTGTGCTGCACGCCCCGGCCAGCACTCATGCGCTGCACGTCGCCGGGTGGGATGCCCTTGACGTTGCCCATGGTGTCGCGGTGCGCCAGCTCGCCTTGCAACACGTAGCTGATGATTTCCATGTCGCGGTGGCCGTGGGTGCCAAAGCCTGCGCCGGGGGTGATGGTGTCTTCGTTGATGACGCGCAAATTGCCCCAGCCCATGTGCTTGGGGTCCATGTAACCGGCAAACGAAAAGCTGTGGTGCGACTTGAGCCAGCCATGGTCGGCGTGGCCACGGTCTTGGGATTTACGGAGAGTGAGCATGTGAACTCCTATTTGGGTTAGAACTTGCGCAAGCCCTCTGTGCTCCCAAAGGGAGCCACAGGTGCGCTGCGCAAGTTCTGTGGTGAAGACCCGCGGTTCGGGTCCATAGCCTGAATTTTGGGCCTGCGCGGGATGCTGGCAGTCCACCGCATTTGATGGCATCATTCTATAAATTTGAATGGAAAAAGGTTGACCATGCAAACTGCCCGCGATGTGCTCACCCCCGATGCCCTGTCCATGCTGGTCACCATCCATGCCCAGGGCAGCTTTGCCGCTGCCGCCCGTAGCCTGGGTATGGTACCCAGCGCCCTGACCTACCGGGTGCGCAATATCGAGGATGCGCTGGACGTGCTGCTGTTTGACCGCAGCTCGCGCCAGGCCAAACTCACCGTGGCCGGGTCCGAACTGCTGCGCGAAGGCCAGCGCCTGCTGGAGGACATTGATGCCGTGGCCAACCGGGTCAAGCGCGTGGCCACGGGCTGGGAGCCGCAGCTCACGATTGCGGTGGACAGCGTGATTTCGCGCTCCACGGTGATGGAGCTGTGCGAGGCGTTTTTTGCGCTGAACCCGCCCACGCGGGTGAAGATCCGCGAAGAGGTGCTGTACGGCACGCTGGACGCGCTGGTCACCGGCCAGGCAGATGTGGCGATTGGCGTAGCAATGGAAAGCATCTCCAACAGCAACATCGTGGGTGCCCCGCTGGGTGAAATGAGTTTCATCTTTGTGGTGGCCCCGCACCACCCGCTGGCCAGCATGCCCGAGCCGCTGAGCGACAGTCTGATCCAGCAGTACCGTGCCGTGGCCGTGGCCGACTCTACCCAGCGCGGCAATGCGCTGACCTTTGGTCTGCTGGGCGGGCAAGACGTGTTTACCGTGCCCAGCATGCGGGCCAAGCTGGAGGCCCAGCTGCGCGGCCTTGGCTGCGGCTTCTTGCCCGAAGGCCTGGCCCGCCCCTACCTGGAAACCGGTCGCCTGGTGAGCCGCAGCGTCGAGCGGCCATCGCGCCTGCTGCACATCAGCTACGCATGGCGTACCGAGTCGGGTGGCGGCACGCACGGGCGGGCGCTGCAATGGTGGCTGCAACAGCTCAAAAGCCCGGCCACCCGCGCCGCATTGCTAGAGCGGCAACAAAGCAATTGAACCCGCGGGGAGTCCCCGAGGAAAGCGGCTGCGCACTGCGTGTAGAGTGTGCTTGGTCGCCATTCCGTAGCCACTCCAAAGAAAACCAACACACATGACAAACAAACCCAGTGCTACAGCCTCCAGCCCAGCCCGCCAGATCGCCGTGATTGGCGCAGGCATGGCGGGCATCGCCTGCGCACGCACGCTGGTGCAGGCCGGCCACAACGTTTCAGTGTTCGACAAGAGCCGCAGCGCGGGCGGGCGCATGTCCACGCGCAGTACCTCGTTTGGCACGTTTGACCACGGCGCACAGTACTTCACCGTGCGCGACCCCCGCTTTGCAAAGGCCCTGGAAACCGCCAAGGGCGTGTGCAAACCCTGGAGCGCCAACTCGGTCCGCGTACTCGACACTTTTGGCCAGGTAGCCCTGGCCGCCCTGCCCTCGCGCGACCCGCACTGGGTGCCGGTGCCCGGCATGAGCGGCCTGGTCAAGCACTGGGCCAAGCCGCTGGCCGACGATGGCCGCCTGGAACTGGAAACCCAGGTCACCCGCATCGAGCGCGACCCGATGAACAAAAAGCAGTGGCAACTGCGCACCACCGGCATGCCCGGCGCCGCCGACGCGCAGCACGTGTTCTCCGGCTTCGATGCGGTGGTGCTGGCCATGCCGAATCCGCAAACCGTGGACCTGCTGCAAAACTCGGCCCAGGCCGCCCGCCTGGTGCGCGACATCCACCCGGTGCAGGTCGCCCCGTGCTGGACGCTGATGCTGGCCTTCCCCCAGGCCATGCAGCCCACCATGGCGCACCTGGGCCCGCAGTGGAACGCCGCCCGCAGCAACCACCACCGCATCGCCTGGCTGGCGCGTGAATCCAGCAAGCCCGGGCGCGGCAGCATCGAGCGCTGGACGGTGCAAGCCAGCGCCGCCTGGTCGCTGGAGCACCTGGAAGACGATGCCCCCCGCATCCAGGCCAAGCTGCTGAAAGCCTTTACCGAGGTCACCGGCATCCGTGCCGAACCCTCCCACGCCGCCGTGCACCGCTGGCGCTACGCCCAGACCGTGCAGCCCCTGGGCCGCAGCCACCTGTGGGACGAAAAATCCGGCATCGGTGCCTGTGGTGACTGGTGCATCGGCCACCGGGTGGAAGATGCCTTCATCTCCGGCCTGGAAATGGCACTGGCGATTGCTTAAAAGTAGCTTGGTACCAGGTTACATCGGACGGTTCGCGCCGTCCCCCACGGGCCCGCTGCATGCGGGCTCTTTGGTTGCCGCCCTGGCCAGTTGGCTCGATGCCCGCGCATCGGGTGGTGCGTTGGGCGGTACCTGGCTGGTGCGCATCGAAGACGTGGACACCCCGCGCTGCCTGCCCGACATGGACGCGGTCATCCTGCAACAGCTCGCCGCCTGCGGCCTGCACCCAGACGCACTACCCACCTACCAATCCCACCGCAGCCCTCTGTACCAGCAAACGCTGGAGCAATTGGTGGCCAGCGGCTGGGCCTACCCCTGCGCCTGTTCACGCAAAGAAATTGAAGTGGCCTGCGCCGCCCTGGGCCAGGTACGCAGCCGCAACGCCGAGCTGGTCTACCCCGGCACCTGCCGCTCTGGTTTGCTCGGCCGCCCTGCACGGGCCTGGCGCTTGCGCACCGATACATTTAAAGAAAATAGGCCTCTAGCGCATATTCCATCTACGCCATTAGCTATCAAATCAATAGCAGAAGGCATTTTGACGTGGAACGACCGCCTGCTCGGCCGCCAGCAGCAAAACCTGGCCGCCACGGTCGGCGACTTCGTGCTGCGCCGCGCTGACGGCTTGTGGGCCTACCAACTCGCCGTGGTAGTGGACGATGCGGCCCAAGGCATCACCCACGTGGTGCGCGGCCAGGACCTCGCCGACAACACCCCGCGCCAGATCTGGCTGCAACAGGCCCTGGGCCTACCCACGCCGCAGTACCTGCACACGCCGCTGGTGCTAGGGCCGAATGGCGAAAAACTCTCCAAGCAAAACGGCGCCCAGGCGCTGGATGTGGCGCAGCCGCTGGCGGCGCTGAACGCGGCGGCAGAGGTGCTGGGCTTGACGACCTGTGCAGGCAACGTCCCCACCGCACTGGCGCAGTGGGTGGTTCAGTGGCAGCGCCACCACAATGGCTAAAATAGCCATTAGATCCGTGTATTTACCCGCGTATTTACCCGTCTATTTTTATAAGGACCGCCATGCAGCTCACCGCGACCGAAGCCAAAAACCGTTTTGGCCATTGCCTATTGCAAGCCAAGATCAGCCCGGTCCGCATCGAGAAAAACGGCCGCCTGGAAGCCCTTATCGTGTCCGCCGAACAATTCGCCGACCTGGAGCGCCGTGCCAATGCCGCCAGCCCCAAGCTGACAGCCGAGCAGTTCGCGCAGACTTACAAGCAATGGATCGGTGCGCAGCAACAGCATATGGACGAGCAAGGCCTGTGGTGCGACGACATCCGCACCTGGTAAATCTCGGTAAGTCTCGGTAAATCTTGGTATGGCCCAATTCGATGTGTACCCCAACCCCAGCCCGCGCTCCAAAACGTCCATGCCCTATGTGGTGGACGTGCAAAGCAACCTGCTCTCCGCCCTGCCCAGCCGTCTGGTAATGCCTTTGTCGCGGGTGGGTATCCATGCCCCGATGTCGCGCCGACTGGTCAAGCAATTCAGCATTGAAGGCGAAAGCTTTTTCTTGCTAGCCCATGCCGCTGCCCCAGTCGATGTCCGCAGCCTCAAAGACGTGGTCACATCCTTACACCACGTCGGCTATGAGGTCCTTGAGGCGATGGACGTGGTGCTAAGCGGTGTTTGACCTCTTCTTTTCAATTGACGTATTCCATGCATACCCAACCCCCTCCTGAAATTGCCCCTGACGGCTCCGCCGCGGTTTCCTCCACCGCATCTACGGTTTCTACCCCCGCCCACCACAAAACCATCAAAAGCTTCGTGCTACGCACGGGCCGCACCACGGTCGGACAGGCCAAGGCATTTGACACCCTGGGGCCGCAGTTTTTGTTGCCCTACCGCAGTGCACCGTTGGACCTGGAAGCCACTTTTGGCCGCAGCGCCCCGACCATCCTGGAAATCGGCTTTGGCATGGGCGAGGCCACGGCCAGCATTGCCGCGCTGCTGCCGGAGCAGAACTTTCTGTGCTGCGAAGTACATACGCCCGGCGTGGGGGCGCTGCTCAAACGCATTGGCGAAGAGGGGCAAACCAATATCCGCATCTGCCAGCACGATGCGGTGGAGGTGCTGGACCACATGCTGCCGCCCGGCTGCCTGGACGGTGTGCACGTGTTCTTCCCCGACCCCTGGCACAAGAAGAAGCACAACAAGCGCCGGCTGCTGCAAGCCCCGCTGGTGGCCAAGCTGGCCGCGCGCCTGAAGCCCGGCGGCTACCTGCACTGCGCCACCGACTGGCAAAACTACGCCGAGCAGATTCTGGAAGTGCTCAGCGCCGAGCCACTGCTGAAAAATACCGCTGCCGACTACGCCCCCAAGCCCGACTACCGCCCGCTCACCAAGTTCGAGAACCGCGGCATCAAGCTGGGCCACGGCGTGTGGGACGTGGTATTCCAAAAGGTGTGAACCTTCCCACCCGTGACGGCGTAGGCCCCAGCACCGTCGGCCTGCCCGGCGGTGATTGGCCCACCGTCATCGACTTCTTTGCCGAGCGCTTTCCCACCGTAGAGCGCGCAGTGTGGCTGCAGCGCATGCGCGACGGACTGGTGCTGGACGAGCAGACACTGCCCGTGCTACCCGATGCAGCCTACCGCCCCCACACCCGGCTGTACTACTACCGCCACCTGCCGGTGGAGCCGCACATTCCGTTCGAGGCGCAGGTGTTGTTCCAGGACGCGCATCTGGTGGTGGTGGATAAACCGCATTTTCTGCCCACCATGCCCGCCGGGCGCTATGTGCAGGAAACGCTGCTGGTTCGGCTCAAGCAAAGCCTGCACATCGACACCCTGGCCCCGCTGCACAGGCTAGACCGTGAAACCGCCGGCGTGACGCTGTTTGCCATCCAGCCCTCTGAACGGGCGGCCTACCACGCACTGTTTGCGCAACGCGCAGTGCACAAGCACTACGAGGCGATTGCCCCTTGGCGTGCTGACCTGCCGAAGGTCTACCGCAGCCAGATCGTGCCTGGCGAGCCCTTCTTTCGCTACTGTGAAGCCGCAGGCGAACCCAATTCTGAAACCCACATCGCCGTGCTGGAGCGTTTAGGCGAATGGGCCCGCTACCAGCTATTGCCCATCACCGGCCGCACCCATCAGTTGCGGGTGCATATGGCCGCACTCGGCGTGCCCATCCGCAACGACCGCTTCTACCCTGAGGTGGTGAATATTGTCGACGACGACTACCGTGCCCCATTGCAGTTGCTGGCCCGGTCCATCGCTTTTACCGACCCGGTGACCGGCCAGGCCCGGTTTTTTGAAAGCGCCAGAAACCTCAGTGCTTAGCCACCACGGCCAGCGTTTCGTTCGGGTACAGCACCGTGGCGGCCATGGGAACCGCGTGCTCGCTGTCGGTGCTGGCCACCGTGGGTGTGCTGGCCTCGTCCGGTATGGTCAAGTCGTCCGATGCGTAGGCCGCGCCAATCCGCGGAGTCAAAAACAAGGCCACCGCCACCATGGCGGCACAAAATAACAACCACACCAGGGCCGACACCCAGGGTTCATGGCTGGCCTTGGAAATAGGCATGGGTTTGGGGCGCGCCGATGTCACTCGCATAAAAACTCCTTTTTTGAAAATTGAAAAATCATGGGGATGGCATGGCCTGGATTCGCCGGTCGCTGGCCGAACCCCGTGCCACGATCTGGATGTCTTGTCCGCTGGCATCGGCCAGGTTGTCGCCCCGCGCATGGGCAGCCAGCTTGCGGTAGATCTTTTTGACGTGCACCAGCACGCCTGGCTGCAGGCTGGAGGCCAGTGCACCGATCTGCTCCAGGCTCATGCCGCGGGCAATCCAGCGCAAGATACCGGCCTCGCAGGCGGTCAGCGGGTGGGTGGATTCGCGCAGCGGAAAAGCCCAGGCCGATCCGGTGCCCGTGCCCAGCCGCAGGCGAAAGCGACCCAGTACCCGGCACGCCATGCCGGGGCTGATGGGGGCGCTGCCCTCACGCCAGAGGTGGATGCTCTGCGCCAGGCATTCGGCAGCGCTGTCTTTAAACAGGTAGGCGGTGGCACCGGCTTCAATGCATTGCAGCACCTGCCCGTCGTTGCCGAACTGGGTCAGCACCACGATGTCGGCCTGCGGAAAATGCCAGGCCGCATGGCGGATCAGCTCGATGGCGGGCATGTCCTGGAGTTGCAGGTCAACCACCACCACGTCGGGGACGCACTGGTCCATCATGGCGATGGCGGCAACGCCGGTAGTCACGGCAGCCGCTAGGCTAAGCTGCCGGTCCGCTTGCACGGCCTCGGCGCAGCGCAACAGGGTGTCGGAATGGCTCTCGGCGATCAACACGCGGGTGACCACACGGTTGGATGATGGGCTCGGCATATTTTTTGTCCTCCACTCCCTTACGGAAGCGCTTAATGGGCCAATAAGCGCTGCAAAGACTGCAGCAAATGGGGTACGAGACCGCAAGAAGGCTCTGGTTGGGACAAAACCCAACGCGGGCGGGCTCGGACGACATCGGCGTGCAGGGGTTTGCGCCCCGTAACACCGAATATCTTAGGAAGGCGGGCCATGCTCCGCATCCTCAAAATTGACGAAGAAGTACCGGCGACAACGGCCTGGCCTCTGGCTTGGCCTGTGTCGGCTGCGGCGGGTTTGCACCCTGTGTGGGCAGGCTGGCCACCGTGGTGGGAGGGTTCGTTTTGGCCATTTCAGCGGTTTTGACTGGGACGGCTCCGATGCCTATGCCCGCCAGGGTATGGCGCAAGCCGTCGGGTTCGGCCAGCGCGGGCAACAGCCGCCCGGCCGTGGTGGCGAACAGCACACACGCCACCATCCACACCAACCCAGCCCGGTCGAAGTAATGGCCTTGCGGCACACCAGATTCGGCGGCAACCGGCGGCACCAGAGGCTCGGCGCGCTCAAAAGGCATAAAAGGTTCAAAGTTCATACAACATGTCCTTGACAATCGGGCAACTTGAATGGTCGCCACCACAGAGACGGACTTTCCTCTGCTTGCTGCGCCGCGTCCTTAGCCCACCTGAAGCGGACCTGAAAACTTCTGAAACCGTGCGAAATTGCACGAAAACGCCAAAATCCAGGGTGTGCGCTACATTTAGACGGGGCTTACGCCACCCTCCGGCTGGTCCACAGGGCGGCGCAGGGCGCGCTGTGTGTAAGTCCGGTTGAAAACCGATACCGATGGGAGCTTTGTTGTTAAACAGTTATCGATTTGGCCGCTTTGAAGTGCGTCCTTCCCAGCGTGTGGTGCTGGTGGACGGAGCCGCGACCAGCCCGGGCGCGCGGGCCTTTGACGTGCTGATGGCCTTGCTGCACCACCGCGACCGTGTGGTGTCCAAAGACGAGCTGCTGGACCTGGCCTGGCCTGGCCTGGTGGTCGAAGAAAACAACCTGCAAGCCCAGGTATCTGCTCTGCGCAAGCTGCTTGGGCCGCAGGCCATCGTGACGATTCCGGGCCGGGGCTACCGGTTTGCACTGGAAGCCAGCGATGCCCTGCCGCCCGTCGCTTCGACCGCAACCCCGCCGCCACCCGCAGCGGCTGCACCCGAACCGCACCCCAATCAGACCCACCTGCCGCTGGTGCTGACCCCGCTGATTGGCCGCACGCTGGACGTGTCCAACCTGGACACCCTGCTAGGCCAGCACCGCCTGTTGACCATCGTGGGTGCTGGCGGCATCGGCAAATCGCTGCTGGCACAGTGGCTGCTGCACGCCCGGCGCAGCGCCCACCAGCACGGGGTGGCCTGGGTGGATCTGGCATCGCAAACCGCGCCCGAATTTGTGGCCAGCACCGTGGCCGGGGCTCTGGGCCTGCAGTCGGGCCACGGCGACCCGCTCAAGGGTTTGATGGAGGCCGTGCGCCCCTTGTCGATGCTGATCGCCATCGACAACGCCGAGCATTTGCTCGACGAAGTCGCCCGTATCCTGCAGGCACTGCACCAGGCGGCACCGCAGTTGCAGGTGCTGGTGACCAGCCAGGCCCCGCTGAAGCTGGCCAACGAATGGGTCTATCGGCTGGATGCACTGGCCCTGCCCGAACACAGCGCCCCGCTGGACGTAGCCCGCCACTTTGGTGCGGTGGCCCTGTTCGCACAGCGCGCCCAGGCGGCCGACCGGCGCTTTGAACTCGGCCCGCAAAACCTGGCCACGGTGGTAGAAATTTGCCGCCGCCTAGACGGCCTGCCGCTGGCCATCGAACTAGCCGCCGCCCGCGTGCCGCTGCTAGGCCTGGTGCCGTTGGCCAGCTCGCTCAACGAAAGGCTGCGCCTGCTCAACGGCGGTGGCCGGGGTGCGCCTGCCCGGCAAAAAACCCTGCGTGCCGCGCTGGAGTGGAGCTACGGCCTGCTGGATGCCACCGAGCAGACTGTGTTCCGCCGCCTGGGCGTGTTTGTGGGCGGCTTCTCGTTAGAGATGGCCCGCCAGGTGGTGGCCGACACCGCCAGTGGTGCAAGCCTGGATGCCTGGGCCGTGGTGGACGTGTTGGGTGCACTGGTAGACCGCTCCCTGGTCATTGCCGATGGGGGTGACATACCGCGCTACCGCCTGCTGGACACCCCCCGCAGCTACGCGCTGGAGCAACTCACCGCCGCGCATGAAGAACCCGCGCTGCGCCAACGCCACGCGCTGGCCATGCGACAGCTGTTCGAGCAAGCCGACACCGCTTTTTTCAGCGGTCAGCAACGCATCGACGACTGGTACAAGGCCCTGGCACCCGACCTGGCCAATGGCCGCGAAGCCCTGGCCTGGGCCATCCAATCTGATCCGCAAACCGCTGTCGCCATCGCCCCCGGCCTAGCCGAGGCCCTGACCAGCGACCGCCGCCGCGAGCGCCGCTATGTCTGGCAGGCCACGGCCTTGCTGGTCACCGACCAACTGCCTGCCGGTCTGCAGGCCCGCTGGTCCAGCCGCGCCGCCTACTTCTGGGCCTACCGGCAACCAGCCCTGGCCTGCCGTCTGGCGCGCCGCGCCGCCAGCCTGTACCGCGCCCAGCCCGGTGAAAAACGCAACCTGTACCACGCCCTGGCCGCCTTGGTCTACGCTCTGACCTACGGGCCCGCCCCCAACCTGGAACAGCGCCAGGAGCAGCGCGAGGTGCAGGCCGAAATGTGGGCCATCGAAGACCCCGCCTGGCCGCCCATCGTACGCAGCTACGGCTTGTTTGCGTCGCTGACCTGCAACTTCGTCGAAGGCGCGTTCGACCAGGCCATCGAGCAACTGCTGCAAAAAGCCTCGTTGGACGCGCTGGCGGGCTATTCCGAAGCCCTGCTGCGCGGCGAAGACATCATTGCCTACATGGAACTGGCCGCGGGCCGGGTGGATGCCTCCATCGCCCGCTACCTCGCCCTGCAGGCCCGGCTGGCCAGCACCCGCCACCTGGCCACCCTGCTGCTGGTGCAGTTGCACCTGACCGGCGCCTGGCTGGTCAAGGGCAACACCGTGCAGGCCCGCGCGCTGATGGAGTCTTGCTGGCCGCAGGTGCTGCACTTCGATGCCCAGGTCTACGCTGTAGACAACCTGGCCCTGCTGGCCGTGCTGGAAAACCGCCCGCACACCGCCGCCCGCTTGCTGGGCTACGCCGACACCGTGCACGCCACCCACGGCAAAGCCCGCGAAGTCAACGAAGCCCGCTGCGCCGAGTGCGCAGAACACCTGGTCCGCGCGGCGCTGGATGCTGCCACATTCGACCACCTGAAAACCCTGGGTACCGGCCTGCGAAACGACGACATCGCGACATTGGCGTTTGGACTGGTCGATACCATCTGAATTCATAAGAAATAAGGCTCTGGCGCATATTCAAGCTAGGCTAAAAGCTATTTATTCTGTAGCACGATCACTTGTTGACAGTTTGCTGTAAGCAGGGTCCGATAGAAGCTTATCGGTGCCCCCCATAACAAGTGAGACAAGCGCATGACTTTCCAAACCGTGTTTTCACCCGGCCTGTGGCTGATGCGGCGCTTGCGCCTGGGCGGCAAGATTCTGCTGCTAGCGGTGGTACTGTTGGCTACGCCGGTGTGCGTACTGCTGCAGTACGCCCTGTCCAGCGCGGCTGGTGTGGGCATGGCCTGGCTCAGCGGCCTCAGTGTGCTGGTGTCCATCTACCTGCTGCTGGCCTTCTACGCCAGCTTCACCCAGGACCTGGCCCAGGTCCGCCAGGCCATGGACCAGTTGGTCAAAGGCGATTTACGGCTGCGCCTGCAGCAGCGCGGCACAGATGAACTGGCCGCACTGGCCACGGCCACCCAGCAAATCGGGGCCACGGTATCGGCCATGGTGGCCAATGTGCGCAGCAACGCGGCCTTTGTGGCGCATTCGGGCAAAAGCCTGGCCACCGGCAACCGCGCCCTGTCGGACCGCACCGAGCAACAAGCCGCCAATCTGGAGCAAACCGCCGCCAGCGTAGAACAACTCTCCAGCACCGTGCAAGACACCGCACAGACCGCCAGCCAGGCCAATGCCCAGGCCGCACGCGTGCGCGATGCCGCCAACCTGGGTGCTACCACCATGGCCGAAGCCATCGCCTCGGTAGAAGCCATCCAGGGCAGCGCCAAGCGCATGGACGAGATCGTTGGCGTAATCGACGGCCTGGCCTTCCAGACCAACATCCTGGCACTGAACGCCGCGGTGGAAGCCGCGCGTGCAGGCGAATCCGGCCGGGGCTTTGCGGTGGTCGCCAGCGAGGTGCGCTCCCTGGCACAGCGCTCGGCCGAGGCATCCAAAGAAATCCGCCAGCTGATCAGCACATCCAGCACCCAGGTGGGCAGCAGTGTGCAAAAGATTCGCACCGCGGGTAGCAGCATCACCGCCATCGTCAGCGGCATCCGCGACGTGGCGGCCAATATGGCGCAAATCTCCACCTCCAGCGCCGAGCAGAGCACCGGCCTGAGCGAGATCACCTCTGCCGTGCGCCAGCTGGACGAAATCACCCAGCAAAACGCCCAAATGGTGGAACACGCAGTGACCCAGGCCTCGACCCTGGAAAACCGCGCTTCCACCCTGGTCGAAGCCGTGGCCCTGTTCAAGCTGCAGCAAGGCTCGGCCGAAGAGGCCATCGCCCTGGTCCAGCGCGCCTTGGCCCACCGCCGCCGTGCGGCCTCGCGCGACAGCTTTCTGCGCGACCTCACCCAGCCCACGCAGGGCTTTTTTGACCGCGACATGTATGTGTTTGTGCTAGACCGCAGCGGCAGCTACCTGGCCTTTGGCGGCAACCCGGCCAAGGTCGGCACCCGCGTGCAAGACATCGCCGGTATCGACGGCGCAGGCATGCTAAACGCCATCTACACCCAAGCCGAGCGCGAGCCCGGCTGGGTGGAATACGACATCACCAACCCCACCACCGGCCGGGTGCAAACCAAAATGTCTTTTGTGGTGCTGGTAGACGACCTAGCGGTAGGCTGTGGGGTGTATAAGAACCTTGTGCAGGTATAGTACGCAACCTGAAATTACAAGAAAAAAGAGCTTCTAGCGCAGGTAGCACCTGCGCTAGAAGCTCTTTTTTTAGGAGCGGTTAGATTTATACCCGCTCGGCTACCCAAGCCTGCACGGAAGCCAGGGCCGCTGGCAGTTTGCCGGGCTCGGTGCCCCCGGCCATGGCCATGTCGGGTTTGCCGCCGCCTTTGCCGCCGAGCTGGCTGGCGACGAAGTTGGCCAGGGCTCCGGCTTGGACCTTGCCCACGCTGTCCTTGGTCACGCCCACCGCGATTTGCACCTTGTCGCCGTCTACGGCGGCCAGCACGATGACGGCGGTTTTCAGCTTGTCTTTGAGCTTGTCCATGGTGTCGCGCAGGGTCTTGGTGTCGGCCCCTTCCAGCTTGGCGGCCAGCAGTTTGATGCCGTTGATGTCGATGGCGTTGTTGACCAGCTCGTCACCCTGGCTGGAGGCCAGCTTGCCCTTGAGCTGGGCGACTTCTTTTTCCAGCGCCTTGATGCTGTCCAGGGCCAGCGTGACGCGGGCCTGCAGCTCGGCGGGCTGGACCTTGAAGCTGCTGGCAGCCTGGGTGACGGTGCGCTCCAAGTCTTGCAGATACTTCAGAACGCCTTCGCCGGTGATGGCTTCGATGCGGCGGATGCCTGCGGCCACGCCGCCCTCGCCCACCACCTTGAACAGGCCGATGTCGCCAGTGCGCTGCACGTGGGTGCCGCCGCAGAGCTCTTGGGTGCTGCCGATGCTGAGCACGCGCACGATCTCGCCGTACTTCTCGCCAAACAGCATCATCGCGCCGGTTTTTTGGGCGGATTCGATGTCCATCAGCTCGGCGTGGGTGGCGGCGTTGGCCAGGATTTCGGTGTTCACCATCGCCTCGATCTGCAGGATTTGTGCGTCGGTGACCGGGGCGTTGTGGGTGAAATCGAAGCGGGTGCGTTCGGCATTCACCAGGCTGCCCTTTTGGTGCACATGCGTACCCAGCACTTCGCGCAAGGCCTTGTGCATCAGGTGTGTGACCGAGTGGTTGCGCTGGGTGGCGGCGCGCAAGGCCGTGTTGACGCTGGCGGTGACGGAGTCGCCCACGTTCAGCGTGCCTTGGGCCAGCGTGCCCTGGTGGCCGAACACGTCGGCCTTGATTTTTTGCGTGTCGCCGACCTCGAAGCGGGCGGTTGCGGACACCAGCGTGCCCTCGTCGCCCACCTGGCCGCCGGACTCGGCGTAGAACGGCGTGGTGTCCAGCACCACGGTGCCGGTTTGACCTTCTTTTAGGCTGCTAGCGCTAGTGCCGTCTACATAGATAGCTACAACTTTCGCAGCAGACTCCAAAGCGGTGTAGCCCACGAACTGGTTGTCCGCACCGGTGTATTCCAGCGCGCGGTCCATCTTGAACTTGCCAGCGGCGCGGCCTTTGGCTTTTTGCGCTTCCATGGCGGCGGTGAAACCGGCTTCGTCCACCGACAGGCCGCGCTCGCGGCACACGTCGGCCGACAAGTCCAGCGGGAAGCCGTAGGTGTCGTGCAGCTTGAAGGCCACGTCGCCAGGCAGCATCTGCACGCCGTCGGCCAGGGCGGCGTTGAGGATTTCCATGCCCATGGCCAGCGTCTCGAAGAAGCGCTCCTCCTCCGCCATCAACACTTCGGCAATGCGCTCTTGCTGCGCCGCCAGCGCCGGGTAGGCCGCGCCCATCAACGCCACCAGATCGGGCACCAGCTTGTGAAAGAACGGCTTGGTCTGGCCCAGCAAATAACCGTGGCGGATGGCGCGGCGGATGATGCGGCGCTGCACGTAGCCACGGCCTTCGTTGCCGGGGATCACGCCGTCGCTGACCAAAAAGGAGGTGGCGCGGATGTGGTCGGCGATGACGCGCAGGCTCTTGTGGCCCAAATCCTGTTCGCCAGTTTCGCGCGATGCGGCCTTGATCAGCGCGTCGAAGATGTCGATTTCGTAGTTGCTGTGCACATGCTGCAAGATGGCGGCCAGGCGCTCCAGGCCCATGCCGGTATCCACGCAGGGGGCGGGCAGCGGGGTGACCGAGCCGTCCTCGGCCATGTTGAACTGCATGAACACGTTGTTCCAGATTTCGATGAAGCGGTCGCCGTCTTCACCGGGGCTGCCCGGGGGGCCGCCTTCGATGTGGTCGCCGTGGTCGTAGAAGATCTCGCTGCAGGGGCCGCAAGGACCTGTATCGGCCATCATCCAGAAATTGTCAGACTTGTAGCGGCCACCTTTGTTGTCGCCGATGCGGATCACGCGCTCGGGCGGCAGTCCAATCTCTTTGGTCCAGATGTCATAGGCTTCGTCGTCTTCTTCGTAGACCGTGGCCAGCAGGCGGTCGGCGGGGAGTTTGTAGACCTGGGTGAGCAGTTCCCAGGCCCACTTCAGCGATTCGCGCTTGAAGTAGTCGCCAAAGCTCCAGTTGCCCATCATCTCGAAGAAGGTGTGGTGGCGCGCGGTGTAGCCCACGTTTTCCAGGTCGTTGTGCTTGCCACCGGCGCGAAGGCAGGCCTGAACCGACGCAGCGCGCACATAGGGGCGCTTGTCGGTGCCCAGGAACACGTCCTTGAACTGCACCATACCGGAGTTGGTGAACATCAGCGTGGGGTCGTTGCCCGGCACCAGCGAACTGCTGGCCACCACGGTGTGGCCCTTGGAGGCAAAGAAGTCGAGAAAGGTCTTGCGGATGTCGGCAACGGTGAAAACGGGTGCCAGTGCGGATGCGGGGGTGCTCATAAGCGTGGAGTCTCGTAGAAAATCGTTACGCCAGCCGGGGCCGTGGCGCTGGTAAAAGGCAGGGGCTGGACCCCAACCAAAGGGCCGGATTTTACCAGCCGGGTGCAGCCAGCTCCGGCGCATGCCGACTCCGCCGAATGCTATTCAAATAAGAGCTACTAGCGTAGGTAGACTATGCACCAACGGCCTTTTTGGCTTAAATTTTCAACAGCGCACCGGCAAGCTGGCGCGACCCCGCGCGGGGCTCCTATAATCCAGCGACTTGAATGTGACCTTAGCGGGTGTAGTTCAATGGCAGAACGCTAGCTTCCCAAGCTCGATACGTGAGTTCGATTCTCATCACCCGCTCCAAGTCTCTCCTTGCATTTCTGGCCCCGCGCCAATGCCTGCGCAGCCTCTTTCAGGAGTTCGCAGCATGTTTTTCACCTCCACCCCCTGCGTGTTGTTGACCGCTGCTTTGGCCCTTGTGGCCTGTGGCGGTGGTGGTAGCAGTGCAGCCACTCCGCCAGCAGCCGTGGTGGCCCCCACCGTCACCACGCTGAACAGCAGCCTGTCCAGCCCCTGGGGCATGGCGGTGTTGCCATCGGGTGAATTGCTCATTACCCAGAAGAGTGGTAGCCTGCTGCGGCTCAGTGCCAACGGCTCCAATAGCACGCCCATCAGCGGCATCTTGCCGGTAAACGACAGCGGCCAGGGCTGCTTGCTGGGCCTAGCGCTGGACCCCGACTTTGCAACGATGCCCTGGGTCTACTGGGCATATGCAGAACCCGGCAGCGGCAGCGAGGCCGGGTTGACGGGCACAACAGTGGCGCGCGGTCGGCTGGTGGGCAATGCGCTACTGGACGTGGCCGTGCTGTTTCGCCAGCAGCCCAAAACCACGGGCTCGGGACACTTCGGGTCGCGGCTGGTGTTTGCCCGCGACAAAACCCTGTTCATCACCCTGGGCGAGCGCCAAAAGTTCAGCCCCGCCCAAGATCTGGCGCAGACCTTGGGCAAGGTGGTGCGGATCGCCCGCGATGGCAGCATCCCTGCGGACAACCCGGCGCTGGGGGCCAGCGCGCTGCCCGGCATCTGGAGCCTGGGCCACCGCAACGTACAGGGTGCCGCCCTGCACCCGGATACCGGGGAACTCTGGATCAGCGAGCACGGGCCGCAAGGCGGGGACGAAATCAATATCGCCCGCGCCGGTGCCAACTACGGTTGGCCGGTCAAAAGCTATGGCTGCAACTATGGCGACCCGGTGGGCGATGCTTGCCGGATTGGCGGCGGCGTGCACGCCCCGGCGTTTGTGGAGCCTTTGACCTATTGGGTGCCTACGTCGGTGGCACCGGCAGGGCTCATGTTCTACACCGGCAATCTGATTCCGCAGTGGAAGGGGAATTTATTCTCGGGCTCGTTGGCGGGCCAGGCGCTATGGCGCATGGCCATCGGCCCCAACGCTGTACTGACCCGCGAAGCGCTTCTCACAGACCGCAAAGAGCGATTTCGCGACGTGGCGCAAGCCCAGGACGGGGCCATTTTGCTGCTGACCGATAGCGGAAAACTGTTGCGTCTGGCGCCTTAACGCCCTGTCTGTCACGTAAAGTTCATCTGGCCTGGATAGGCTAGTGAAGTCACTCCACCCACAAGGACTTCGTGTTGAAAACCCTGCCCCCCTCCCTCGATTTCAAAACACGCCACGCTGCATGGGCCCTGTGGGGTGGCATGGTGCTCGGCACCCTGGTGCTGGCAGCTTGTGCTGGCGACGGCGACAGCAACGGTGTCAACATCCAGGGCGTTGCCGCCACCGGTGCAGCGATGGCCAACGCTAGCGTGGTCGCCAAATGCACTGCGGGAACGGCATCGGGCAAGACATCGGCCAATGGCAGCTACGCGCTGTTTGTGGCCAACGGGGCTTTCCCGTGTGCCATCGAAGTGTCAGATGGCAGCCGCAAGCTGCATTCGGTGGCAAACAGCAGTACGCTGGGTGCGGTAGCCAACGTCACACCGCTGACCGAACAACTGGTGGGCCAACTGTCCGCCGACACGGCGGCATTTTTTGACGGCTACAGCGCCACCACCGCTGCCAGCCTGAGCCCCAGCACACTCAAGGCCGCGCAAGATGCCGTGTTTGCGTCGCTGGCCGCCAATGGGCTGGCAGTGCCCAGCGGCCTGACCAATCTGGTGGAGGGCACTCTGGTCGCCAAAACCAGTACCCAAGCAGGCAACGACTACGACCAGTTTCTGGACACCGTGGCCACCAAGCCGATCAGCGTGAAACTGATTGCGCTGAACGACTTCCACGGCAACATTGAACCCACCTCGGAAACCAATGGTGGTTCGGTGGTACTGCCCAATGGCGGCGCGGGCCAGCGGGTGGCGGTTGGCGGTGCCGCCTACCTGGCCACCGTGGTGAAGAACCTCAAGGCCAAGAACCCCAACAACATCATGGTGGGCGCGGGCGACATGGTGGGTGCATCCCCATTTGCCTCCAGCATCACCCACGATGAAGCCAGCATCGACGTGTTGAACCAGATCGGCCTGGAAGTGACATCCGTGGGCAACCACGAGTTTGACCACGGCATCGCCGAACTCAAGCGCCAGCAAAACGGCGGCTGCTACCCGGCATCGGGCAGCGTGGGCGTGGTCGGCAAAGACACCTGCCTGATCGACGGCAAGTTTCCCGGTGCCAAGTTCAAGTACCTGACGGCCAACGTGGTGGACACCGCCACCGGCAAGCCCGTCTTGGCGGCCACTTACATCAAGCGCTTTGGCACCGTCAGCGTGGGCTTCATTGGTCTGACGCTTCAAGGCACATCGGCCCTGGTGGGCTCCACCGGCGTGGCCGGGCTGCGGTTTGACGAAGAATCGGCCACCATCAACCAGTACGCGGCCCAGCTCAAGGCCAACGGCACCACCGCCGTGGTGGTGCTGATCCACCAGGGCGGCCAAACCACCGCCACCACAGTCAACGACAAGACCTGCCCCGGCCTGAGCGGCGACATTCTTCCCATCATGGACAAACTCAGCAGCAACGTGGACGTGGTGGTCAGCGGCCACACCCACCAGGAATATGTGTGCAACTACGCCGCCAAAGCCGCAGGTAAAAACATTTTGCTCACCTCCACCGGTTTTTACGGCGGTGCCGTGAGCGAAATTGACCTGACCCTGCAGCCCAGCAAGGGCATGGTGGCCTCGGTGGCCAACACGGTGCCGGTGATCCGTGCTGCGGGCAGCTACACGGTGGCAACCTCGAACAACACGGTCATCCCGACCGGGTTTGCCGCAGTGGCCCGTGACACCACCATCGACGCGCTGGTCACCAAGTACGTGGCGATCTCCAAAATTGCCGGTTCGCAGGCCGTGGGCAGCATCACCGCCAGCATTACCCGCGCTTTCTTGCCCAACAGCACCACCCGCGACGAAACCACCGAAGGTGCCATGGGCGACCTGCTGGCCGACACCTATCTGGCCGGCGTGCCCGGCGGCGCAGACTTTGCGCTCATGAACCCGGGCAGCGTTCGGGCCGATCTGGTCTACACCGGCACCGGTACCGTCACCTTCAGCGACCTGGCCACCATCGAACCCTTTGGCAACACGTTGGTCACGCTGAACCTGACCGGCGCACAGATCGTGCGGCTGCTGGAACAGCAATGGGAATCGCCCAACCACACCGCCAAAACCAACACCGCGACCGGCGCGGTAGGCCGCTTGCTGCTGCCGTCCCAGGGGCTGACCTACACCTACGACAACAACCAGCCCGCCGGTGCCGCCTCGGGCCAGGGCAACCGCATCGTAGCGGGCACGCTCAAACTCTTTGGGGTGGCGATCGACCCAGCCAAGACCTACAAGATCGCGACCAACAGCTTTCTAGGCACTGGCAACGGTGGCGACAACTTCACAGTGATGGCCACCCAGGGCAGCAACATCCTGGACACGAAAGTGCTGGACCTGGATGCCTTTATTGCCTACATGGGATCCCACTCGCCCGTAAGCCCGCCTGCCGCACGGATTACCCGGCTCCACTAGCAGGCCCTGCTGAATGCCCCGTCTAAAGCTTCTTGGGTGGGCCCTGCTGTGGGCCCTGCCCTGCCAGGTTCTGTGGGCCCACGCTCTGACCGAAAAAGAGCGCCAAACCGTGGCCGACGGGGCCCAGCAGGCGCAAACCAGTTGCTACAAAACCATCTACCGCGACACCAACGCCTACAGCCAGTGCGTGCGTGACCTGGTGGAGCCGGAAAAACGCAGCTCCTACAAACGCCTGGGCGCGGAGTACTTTGCCTATGTGGGCGCAATGGCCTATGTACGGGTGGGCCAAGCCGGTGCCGAGCAGGCGGCGGTCGAGTTCTTGCAAAAATACCGCAGCACCCAAAAACGCTTGGGCGTAGAAGATGGGGCCTTATGCGCCACCGTGCCGGGCAACTGCCAGGTGCGTATCGCACAAAGCAAGGCGATGGAGGCCGCACCGCCCAAAGCACCGGCCATGGGTGTGCAGTGCCTGGGTGGCGTGTGCCGCATTGCGCCCAAAGAATAAGCGCCATGCTCTTGTTATAAAAAGCATAGCGCTATGCGTAGGCAGAACCTGCGCTAGAGGGCGATTTAATGCCTTAAATCAGCTTGACGCCGGTTTGGGCCTGCAGGTCTTCCAGGGTAACGCCGGGGGCCATTTCCACCACTTTCAGGCCTGCGGGGGTGACATCCATCACGGCCAGGTCGGTGATGATGCGGTCCACTACGCCCACGCCGGTCAGCGGCAAGGTGCAGTTGGGCAGAATTTTCAGGTCGGTGGTGCCATCGCGCTTCTTGGCAACGTGCTCCATCAGCACGATGACGCGCTTCACACCCGCCACCAGGTCCATCGCGCCGCCCATGCCCTTGACCATCTTGCCGGGAATCATCCAGTTGGCCAAATCGCCTTTTTCGCTCACCTGCATGGCACCCAGGATGCTCAGGTTGACCTTGCCGCCACGGATCATGGCAAAGCTGTCGTGGCTGCCAAAAATGGACGAGCCGGGCAGCGTGGTCACGGTTTGCTTGCCCGCGTTGATCAGGTCGGCATCCACCTGGTCTTCGGTAGGGAACGGGCCAATGCCGAGCATGCCGTTTTCGCTTTGCAGCCACACTTCCTTGTGGGCGGGCACATGGTTGGCCACCAGGGTGGGGATGCCGATGCCCAGGTTCACATAAAAGCCATCTTCCAGCTCCTGAGCCGCGCGGGCCGCCATTTGGTCTTGGTTCCAGGCCATGTCAGGCTCCTTGTACGGGGTTGGTTTGGGAGGTGGCAGGCACATCCACTTTCGGCGTAGCCAACTCTTCGGTGCTGACCACGGCGGCAAGTGCGATCACGGCCTGCGCTTCCACCTTGGCGGCGATCGGATCCACTGCAGCCGAGGCCGACAGGGTGCGTTTTTCAATCCGCTTTTCAGGGTTGGCGTTGAGCACGATGCGGTGCACGTAAATGCCGGGCAAGTGCACCTGGTCGGGCACCATGCTGCCGGTCTCGACGATTTCCTCCACTTCCACAATACAGATCTTGCCCGCCATGGCAACGGCGGGGTTAAAGTTGCGGGCAGTCAGGCGGAACTGCAGGTTGCCGGACTTGTCGGCGCGGAAGGCCTTGACCAGCGACACCTCGGGCACCAGAGAGCGTTCCATCACATAGGTTTGGCCGTCGAACTCGCGCAGTTCCTTGCCTTCGGCCACCAGAGTGCCCACACCGGTTTTGGTGAAAAAGGCCGGAATGCCTGCGCCACCGGCGCGCAGCTTTTCGGCCAGCGTGCCCTGGGGGGTGAATTCGAGTTGCAGTTCACCGGCCAGGTACTGGCGCTCGAACTCTTTGTTTTCACCGACGTAACTGGAGATCATTTTTCGGATCTGCCGCGTCTCCAGCAGCTTGCCCAGGCCAAAGCCATCGACACCTGCATTGTTGGAGATCACCGTCAGGTCTTTGACACCGGAATCGCGCAGAGCGTCAATCAGCGCTTCAGGGATGCCGCACAGGCCGAAACCGCCCACGGCCATGAGTTGGCCGTCTTGCACAACGCCTGCTAGCGCCTCGGCGGCAGAGGGGAAAATTTTGTTCACACAGTTCTCCGGTTAAAAGATCAAGCGCAACGATACTACCTATTCAGCTACGTAGTTTTTCGTAAAGGGTTTATCCGATGGCAACCACCACCACAACTACAACCGGGGTGGATTACGCACTGGCATTTGCATTGGCACCCGTGGGTCTGGTGGTGTCGCGCAACCGCGCCATTGTGGACTGCAACCAGCATCTGTGCGAGATGTTTGGGGCCGACCGCGACCAGCTCATCGGCCAGTCATTCCAGGTGCTGTACCCCACCGCCGTGGAGTTCGAGCGCACCGGTGCCCGCATCGTGCTGACCATGGATGCCAAGGGCCATTACGCCGACGACCGCATCATGCAGCGACTGGGTGGACGGCTCCAGGACGAGGCCTTCTGGTGCCACGTAGTGGGCCGGGCTTTTGACCGCAATGCGCCCCATGCGGCCGGTATCTGGAGCTTTGAAGACCTGTCGTCGCGCCGCCCGGTGCAGGCATCCCTGACCCCGCGCGAACGTGAGGTAGCCGCCCACGTGATGACCGGGCTCACGTCCAAGGAAATCGCCAAGCTGCTGGGCATCAGCCACCGCACGGTGGAGATTTACCGCGCCACCTTGATGCGCAAATACAAAGCATCCACCACCGCCGATCTGACGCAAAAACTGATGGGTGGATGAATTTACAAGAAATAAGCCTCTAGCGCACATAGCGCCTACGCCAGTAGCTACTATATTTATAGCATACGGATGGCAAGCCCCAAACGCACTTCGGGCCTGCTAACCGAAGCTAGCAGGCCCGAATTAGTTACCAGCGGCTAGTGCTTAGTTGCGCGTCTGGTCGACCAGCTTGTTCTTGGCGATCCAAGGCATCATGGCGCGCAGCTGGGCACCGACGACTTCGATCTGGTGCTCGGAGGTCAGGCGGCGGCGGCTGATCAGCGTAGGAGCGCCAGCCTTGTTTTCCAGGATGAAGCTCTTGGCGTATTCGCCGGTCTGGATGTCGTTCAGCACTTGCTTCATGACCTTCTTTGTCTCTGCGGTCACGATGCGCGGGCCGGTGACGTATTCGCCGTATTCAGCGTTGTTCGAGATCGAGTAGTTCATGTTGGCGATGCCGCCTTCATAGATCATGTCAACGATCAGCTTCAGCTCGTGCAGGCATTCGAAGTAGGCCATTTCAGGCGCGTAACCGGCTTCCACCAGGGTTTCGAAACCGGCCTTGATCAGCTCGACGGCACCGCCGCACAGCACGGCTTGTTCGCCGAACAAATCGGTTTCGGTTTCTTCGCGGAAGTTGGTTTCAATGATGCCGGACTTGCCGCCACCGTTGGCCATGGAGTAGGACAGCGCCATTTGCAGCGACTTGCCGGACTTGTCCTGGTACACCGCCACCAAATGGGGCACGCCGCCGCCTTGGGCGTAGGTACCGCGCACGGTGTGGCCGGGCGCCTTGGGGGCAACCATCCACACGTCCAGATCGGCGCGGGGGCTGACCAGACCATAGTGCACGTTGAAGCCGTGGGCGAACACCAGGGCCGCGCCTTGCTTGATGTTGGGGTGCACTTCAGCAGCGTAGACCGAAGCGATTTGCTCGTCGGGCAACAAGATCATGACCACGTCAGCGGACTTGACGGCTTCTGCCACTTCGGCGACCTTCAGGCCGGCCTTGGCAACCTTGTCCCACGAAGCGCCACCCTTGCGCAGACCGACCACGACGTTCACGCCGCTGTCGTTCAGATTTTGCGCGTGCGCATGGCCTTGGCTGCCGTAGCCAATGATGGCAACCGTCTTACCCTTGATCAGGCTGAGGTCGCAGTCTTTGTCGTAATAAACTTTCATGGTCTTCTTTCAGAGTAAATATGTAGGACTTGCGCAGTTCCCGAGTGAATGGCTAAAAGCCCTTCACGCGGGAGCCGCGCAAGTCGTGAAGGTCTAGTTAAATGCCCATCGACAGGCCCAGGGCGAACGTTTACCGCAATCGCCAAAAATAGTCCGTTCACGTTGAGCCCGTCAAAACGCGCGTACGGACAACTCAAAACTAGACCCGCAAAATGCGCTCACCCCGGCCAATGCCGCTGGCACCGGTACGAACGGTCTCCAGGATCGCGCTGCGGTCCATGGCTTCCAGGAAAGCGTCGTTCTTGCCCTGGTCGCCAGTCAGCTCAATGGTGTAGCTCTTTTCGGTCACGTCGATGATGCGGCCGCGGAAGATATCGGCCATGCGCTTCATTTCTTCGCGCTCTTTGCCGACCGCCCGCACCTTGACCATCATCAGCTCGCGCTCGGTGTAGGCACCTTCGGTCAGATCGACCACCTTGACCACCTCGATGAGGCGGTTCAGGTGCTTGGTGATCTGTTCGATCACGTCGTCCGAGCCGGAGGTCTGGATGGTCATGCGCGACAGGGTGGCGTCTTCGGTCGGGGCGACCGTCAGCGACTCGATGTTGTAACCACGGGCGGAAAACAAGCCGACCACGCGCGACAGCGCACCGGGTTCGTTTTCCAGCAATACAGCAATGATGTGTTTCATAAGACTAGATTCCTCTTTTCGCCGCCCTCCCCCGTGCACGGTAATGCACGGGCTTGGCAAGCAATAGATTCGTCAGAAAGTTAATACTATCGAATTGATAGCTGCAAGCGCAGGCAGTACCTGCGCCAGAGCCCGATTTTGCTTAAAGGTCTGGTTACAGATCCTCGCTACCCAGCAGCATCTCGGTGATGCCCTTGCCGGCCTGCACCATCGGGAACACGTTCTCGGTGGGGTCGGTACGGAAGTCCATGAACACTGTGCGGTCTTTGAGGCGGCGGGCTTCGCGCAGGGCGGGCTCCACATCTTCGGGACGCTCAATCAGCATGCCGACGTGGCCATAGGCCTCGGCTAGCTTGACGAAGTTGGGCAGTGCATCCATGTAGCTGCTGCTGTAGCGGCCGGCATATTCCACCTCTTGCCATTGGCGCACCATGCCCAGGTAACGGTTGTTCAGCGAGACGATCTTGATCGGCGTGTTGTACTGCAGGCAGGTGGACAGCTCCTGGATACACATCTGTACCGAGCCTTCGCCGGTAATGCAGAACACTTCGCTGTCGGGCTTGGCCAGCTTGACACCCATGGCGTAAGGAATGCCCACACCCATGGTGCCCAGACCACCAGAGTTGATCCAGCGACGGGGTTCGTCAAAGCGGTAGTACTGCGCAGCCCACATTTGGTGCTGACCCACGTCCGACGTGATGTAGGTGTCGGCATCCTTGGTCATGTCCCACAGGGTTTGCACCACGTACTGGGGCTTGATCACGTCTGGGGAGCCCATGCTGAACTTCAGGCAGTTGCGGCTGCGCCAGCCTTCAATCGTGTCCCACCAGCTACCCAAAGCATCTGCGTCGGGTTTGGTTGTAGATTCTTTGATCATCGCGATCAACTCGGTCAGCACTTCTTTCACGTCGCCAACAATCGGTACATCGACCTTGACGCGCTTGGAAATGCTCGACGGATCGATGTCGATATGGATGATCTTGCGCTCGTTTTGCGCGAAATGCTTGGTGTTGCCGATCACGCGGTCGTCGAAGCGGGCACCCACAGCCAGCAGCACATCGCAATGCTGCATGGCGTTATTGGCCTCGATGGTGCCGTGCATGCCCAGCATACCCAAAAACTTTTTGTCGCTGGCGGGGTAGGCACCCAGGCCCATCAAGGTGTTGGTGCAGGGGTAGCCCAGCATGTCCACCAGGGTGCGCAGCTCTTGCGAGGCATTGCTCAGCAAAACACCGCCGCCGGTATAAATATAGGGGCGTTTGGCGGCCAACAGCAGTTGCAAAGCCTTGCGGATCTGACCGCCGTGGCCTTTGCGCACCGGGTTGTACGAGCGCATGCTGACGGTTTCAGGGTAGCCGTCGTACGGCGTCTTCTTGAAAGAAACGTCTTTCGGAATGTCCACCACCACCGGGCCGGGGCGACCGGTTCGGGCAATATGGAAGGCCTTCTTCATGGTTTCCGCCAAGTCGCGCACGTCTTTCACCAGAAAGTTGTGCTTAACGATGGGGCGTGTAATGCCGACGGTGTCGCATTCCTGGAATGCATCCAGACCAATCGCGTGGGTCGGCACCTGGCCGCTGATGATCACCATCGGAATGCTATCCATGTACGCCGTGGCAATACCGGTCACTGCATTCGTCAGGCCGGGGCCGGAGGTGACCAGCGCCACACCCACATCACCGGTAGCGCGGGCATAGCCGTCAGCCGCGTGCACGGCAGCCTGCTCGTGGCGCACCAGCACGTGTTGGATGGTGTCTTGTTTGTAGAACGCGTCATAGATATACAGAACGGCGCCGCCGGGGTAACCCCAGATGTGCTTGACGTTCTCGGCCTGGAGACATTTCACCAGAACCTCCGCACCCATGAGTTCTGGGGCGGTACTACGCGGGGTATTTTGTGCGGCGGTAGACGCTGCGGCCGCCGAAGCGATTTCGGCTTTTGACATTTCCATGATGAACCTTTGTGAATTTCTCTAACGAAATACCTTGGGTGCCCCTTCACGCACTCTTTTGGAGTTGTGTTGGAACTTAAGACCAAAGCCATGGGCGAGCTGCTTGCATCGCCGAACCATGATCCGTTTGCTTTTTGACTAGCAATGCGGATTATGTCATCTCCCTACGCGAAAATTGGCCGCCGCACCAAGAAATTCCCCGGTCAGTGCCATAATCCGCCCGCAAGCGCCCCAGACCGGGGCATCCCGTTTTACAAAAAAAAACGCATTCCACTGATTCGCCCCACAGGCACCACCCCTTTTGGCCACTGAACGCGAACTTTCCGATTTCCTCAAGAGCGTCGAAAACCGGGCCTTTAAACGCTCGGTCTACCACGTGCGCAACGAAGAATCGGCTCTGGACATCGTGCAAGACAGCATGATGAAACTGGCTGAGCACTATGGCGACAAGCCTGTGGCCGAGTTGCCCATGCTGTTCCAGCGGATTTTGTCGAACTGCACGCTGGACTGGTTTCGCCGCCAAAAAACCCGCAACGCCTTGTTTTCGAACATGAGCGACTTTGAAGCAGCCGACGGCGATGGAGATTTCGACCTGCTGGAGACCTTCCAGTCGTCAGATAACGCCGAGCGCACCGAGAGCGCCGAGGACACCACGCGCCGGGCACAGGTATTGCGTGAGATTGACACCCAGATACAAGAGTTACCGGCGCGTCAACGAGAAGCGTTCTTGATGCGTTACTGGGAAGAGATGGACGTTGCCGAAACCGCCAGCGCCATGGGCTGCTCGGAAGGCAGCGTCAAAACCCACTGCTCCCGTGCAGTCCAGTCGCTCAGCAAGGCGCTCAAGGCCAGAGGAATACATTTATGACACAGCTGCAAACCAACCCCATGCTGTCGGCGCAAGACCGCTTTGCGCGCAACGTCACGGCGCGCCTGACAGAAGGCTCTGCGGCGCTGTCGCACGACATTTCTGAACGCCTGCGCATTGCCCGCATGCAGGCAATGGCCCACCGCAAACAGGTCGTCATGCGCAGCGCCACCGTGGTGGCCAGCCAGGGTGGCGGCACGGCCGCGCTGACATTTGGCGGCCAAGGCGGCAACGATAGCCCTAATTGGTGGACCCGTTTTGCTGCGGCCTTGCCTTTGGTCGCACTGGTGGCAGGTTTGCTGACGATTTACGTGGTGCAAAACGACCTGCGTGCCGACGAACTGGCTGAAGTCGATACCGCCCTGCTGACCGATGACTTGCCCACCGTGGCCTACACCGACCCTGGTTTTGTGGAATTCCTCAAGGCCAACCGAGACACCACCACCCCTTAATTGGAACGGATACGGATGCTGCTATCGCTTAGGAACTTGCTGTCTGCCTCCTTTATGGGGGTGGTGTTGTCCCTTGGCGCGGCATCCACCGTATGTGCGGAGATCGCTCCCGATTTTGGTCCGGCCTCCATCCCCTTGGCTTCAGCCAGCAAGCCTGAGCAAAAACCGCTCTGGAAAGAGCTCACACCAGCGCAGCAGCAGGCGCTCAAGCCTCTGGCTACGCACTGGAACAACATCAGCGAGGCACAAAAGCGCAAATGGCTGGCCTTGTCGGTCAACTTCGAGAAAATGTCTCCTACCACGCAAGCGGTTTTGCAAGAGCGCATGCTGGACTGGGGTACCCTGAGCGGTGTACAGCGCAGTCTGGCACGGCTGAACTTTGCCGAGGCCAAGCGCCTGTCGCCCACTGAAAAGCAGGCCAAATGGGAGGCCTACCAAACGCTGGACCCGGAAGAAAAAGCCAAGCTGGCCAAGCAGGTACAGAAAAAGCTGGCTGGTGCCGCCACGGGCGTAAAGCTCACCCCGTCGCAAAAGCTGGCCAGTGTGCCGCCCCCGCGCACAAACGAACCCAAAGGCCCCTCCATTGCCACGGGTGACAACCAGATTGACCCACACACTCTGCTCCCGCTGCCCGCTTACCGGTTCAGCCGTGGTAGCTCGGTTGTACCGCAGCCGGCCAAGCCCGCCGGACAATGAGCGGATTGGCGGCACCAGCCCTCACCCCCACTCCCTTGACCGCACCCAGCCTGCGCCGCCGAATGGCCTGCTGGCTGTACGAAGGCATGCTGATGTTTGGTGTGGTATTCATTTCGGGCTACCTGTTTGGCACCCTGAGCCAAACGCGCAACGCCATGGACAACCGGCCCGGCTTGCAGGCCTTTTTGTTTGTGATTTTCGGCATCTACTTCACCTGGTTCTGGTCCAAAGGGCAAACCTTGGCAATGAAGACCTGGAACATCCGCGTGGTAGGCCGCGACAGCCAGGCCATCAGCCAGCCGCGCGCCCTGCTGCGCTATGTGTGGAGCTGGGTGTGGTTTCTGCCGCCTCTGGCCGCCATGGCTCCGTTTGGCTTGCCGGTTGGCGAAACCCTTGTCATTTTGCTGGGCTGGGTGGCGTTTTGGGCGCTGCTGAGCCGTTTCCACCCACAACGCCAGTTTTGGCATGACGCGCTGGCGGGCACCCGGCTGGTAGGCTCACTTCCTCTGAGCCGCTGAGCCCTCCATGGAATCACCCACCGCCCAAAAATCCCGCAAAGGGCTCACCCGCCTCTGGCACGCCGCTGGCTATTCACTTGCGGGCCTGCGGTCTGGCTGGCATGAAACCGCCTTTCGCCAGGAAGCCATCGCCGCCATCGTGCTGGTGCCACTGGCCGCCTGGATGGCCCGGACCTGGGTTGAGTTTGCCCTGCTGGCGGGCTCGGTGGTGCTGTTGATGGTGGTGGAGCTGCTCAACACCGGGATCGAGGCTGCCATCGACCGCGTCGGCCCCGAATGGCACCCGCTGTCCAAGCGCGCCAAAGATATGGGCAGCGCCGCCGTGTTGCTGACCGTGCTGATCACGGCCACCATTTGGATTTTGGCGCTGGTGCAGCGCTTCGGCGCTTAAAAGGCTTAAACCGCCGCCTCGTCCTGCTCGCCGGTGCGGATGCGCACGACGCGCTCAACACTGGTCACAAAAATCTTGCCGTCACCAATCTTGCCGGTGCGAGCGGCGCGGATGATGGCTTCCACGCAGCGGTCCACCTCTTCGGTTTTCACCACCACCTCGATCTTCACCTTGGGCAGGAAGTCCACCACGTATTCGGCACCGCGGTACAGCTCGGTATGGCCTTTTTGGCGGCCAAAACCCTTAACTTCGGTGACGGTCAGGCCGGTCACGCCGCATTCGGCCAAGGCCTCGCGCACTTCTTCCACTTTGAACGGTTTCAGGATGGCGGTAATTTGTTTCATAGAACTGGTGTCTCGTTGGTATAACTTGAAAGTCAAGCGCGGAATTTACTCGTAATAGGATAGCGCCAATCCTTGCCAAAGCTGCGGTGGGTAACCCGGATTCCGACGGGCGACTGGCGGCGTTTGTATTCGTTGATTTTAATCAGCCGGGTGACGCGCTCCACGTCGGCGGGTGCAAACCCGGCAGCGATGATGGTCTCCAGGCTTTGGTCGTTTTCCATGTAGCGCTCTAAAATCGCGTCCAGCACCTCGTAGGGCGGCAGGCTGTCCTGGTCGGTCTGGTCGGCGCGCAGCTCGGCGCTGGGTGGGCGGGTGATGATGCGCTCGGGGATGGGGTTGCTGACGGTACCGTATGGGTCGTTGTCGTTGCGCCAACGGGCCAGCGCAAATACCAGGGTTTTGGCCACGTCCTTGATGACGGCGAAGCCGCCTGCCATGTCGCCGTACAGCGTGCAGTAGCCGGTAGCCATCTCGCTTTTATTACCGGTGGTTACAACAATGCTGCCGAATTTGTTGCTCAAGGCCATCAGCAGCGTGCCGCGGATGCGGGCCTGGATGTTTTCTTCGGTGGTGTCCTCGTCGCGGCCAATAAAGTGCACGGCCAGCGAGGCCTTGAAGGCTTCAAACTCGGGCAGGATGGAGATTTCGTCGTACTGCACGCCGACCCGGGCCGCCATGTCGCGCGCGTCGATCCAGGAAATGTCGGCCGTATAGGGCGAGGGCATCATCACCGTGCGCACGCGTTTCTTGCCCAGCGCGTCCACCGCAATCGCCAGCACCAGGGCCGAGTCGATACCGCCCGACAGGCCCAGCAGCACGCCGGGGAAGTTGTTTTTGCCCACGTAGTCGCGCAGGCCCAGCACCAAGGCATCCCACAGCTCGGCATGCAGGCTGCGCTCGGGTTCTATGGTTGCTACCAATTCAATAGCTTCCTGCGCAGGTGCTGCCTGCACAAAGAACAGATTTTCTTTAAAACTGGGCGCACGGCCACTCAGGGCACCGTCGGCATTGACGCAGAACGAGCCGCCGTCAAACACCACCTCGTCCTGCCCGCCCACGATGTGCGCGTACACCAGCGGCAGCGCCACGCTGCGGGCGCGATCGGCCATGCGCAGCACCCGTTCACCGCCCTTGCCCATGTGGAAAGGCGAGGCGTTGATGACGGCCAGCAGCTCGGCCCCGGCCTCCTTGGCGGCACGCGCGGGTGCTTCGAACCAGGCATCTTCACAGATCAGCAAGCCAACCTGCACGCCTTCCACCGCAAACACGCACACGCCCTGCCCCGGCGTGAAGTAGCGGCGCTCGTCGAACACCTGGTAATTGGGCAGCTCGCGCTTGATGTGCTCGGCCACCAGTTGGCCTTCGCAGAACACGCTGGCGGCGTTGAAACGGTGCTGCACCGCCACCGATTTAGTGCGGTCGTCGCCACCTTGCGGGTGGCCGACCACCACGTGCAGGCCTTTTAACCCAGCGAGTTCGCGGGCCACTGTTTTCACGGCATCATCACAGGCAGCGGTGAAGGCCGGGCGCAGGAACAAATCTTCTGCCGCGTAGCCGCAAATCGACAGCTCGGGTGTCAGCACCAGTCGGGCACCGTCGGCATAGGCCGTGCGAGCGGCATCGATGATTTTTTGCGCATTACCGGCCAGGTCGCCGACGACAAAGTTAAGCTGGGCAACACAGAGTTTGAGAGTCATGGAAACAAAAAATACGGTGGTGGCCGCAGGCCAGCAGGGGTTGGAAGACAGTGCGACTGATTATGTCATTCGGGTGTTGGATTCGCCCTCGCAGCTTTCCGCCGAGGTGTGGAATCCCCTCCTGGCCCTGCAGCCCGATGCCAGCCCCTTCATGCGCTACGAATACCTGGCCGCCTTGCACCAGAGCGGCAGCGCCACGCCCGCCACCGGTTGGAAGCTGCGGCTGGTCACCGTGTGGCAGGGTGAGGTGCTGCAAGCCGCCTGCGCGCTGTACATCAAAGGCCATTCCTACGGCGAATACGTCTTCGACTGGGCCTGGGCCAATGCCTACCAGCAGCACGGCGTGCCCTACTACCCCAAGGCGGTGGTGGCCGCGCCCTTCACCCCCGTACCCGGCGCGCGGCTGCTGGCGCGGGATGCGGAGTCCCGTGCGGTGCTGGTGCAGGCGCTGGTAGCCTGGTGCGAACAAGAAGAACTGTCGTCCCTGCACGTTTTGTTTGCCAACCCGGTAGATGTGGCCGCCTGCGCCGACGCGGGCCTGATGCTGCGCCACACCGTTCAATTCCATTGGACAAATAAAGTGGGTGGCTACCGCGACTTCGACGACTTCCTGGCCTCCATGGCGCAAGACAAACGCAAAAAAATTCGCCAGGAGCGCCGCAAGGTGGCCGATGCGGGCGTGACGTTCCGCTCGGCCCAGGGCCGCGCCATCACGCCGCAAGACTGGGATTTCTTCTACCGCTGCTACGAGCGCACCTACCTGGAGCACGGCAACGCGCCTTACCTGAGCCGCGACTTCTTCCAGCGTATGGCAGACACCATGCCAGAGCACTGGCTGCTGTTCGTGGCCGAGCGCGAGGCGCAGGGTGTCAAAATTCCCATTGCTGCTAGTTTGATAGCTATCAGCGCAGACGATACCTGCGCTAGCGGCCTAAAAGATACTAAAGATCAGCCTCTGGTCGCCTATGGACGCTACTGGGGCGCGCTGGAGCGGGTGGACTGCCTGCACTTCGAAGCCTGCTACTACCAGCCGCTGGCGTGGTGCATCCATCACGGCGTGGCCCGCTTCGAAGGCGGCGCGCAAGGTGAACACAAAATGGCCCGCGCCCTGCTCCCCGTCAAAACCACCAGTGCCCACTGGCTGGCGCACCCGGCGTTTGCCGATGCGGTGGAGCGGTTTCTGGAGCGCGAGGGGGCGGGGATTGCGGGGTATATGGAGGATTTGGCCCAACGTAGCCCGCTGAAAATCACTAGCCCCGCACAAACATAGTCACTAAGGGCACATCTCCCACCAACCGGCTGCGGTGCCCGTGCACCGTGGCATCAAACGTCGCCCCGGCGGGCAGCACATCAGCCGAATAGAAATGGTCGCCGGGTTGGAACACCCGGGCTGTGCCGTCCTGCAAGCCAATTTCCATCTGTCCGGCCAGAATCACCACCCACTGTGGGTCGCTGGTGCAGTGGAAGCTGCTAGCAAAACCCACCGGACTGTGGCGCAGCTGGAAGCCGCCGCTGGTTTGCAGGGCGCTGAGCTGGGAGGTGGGTTTGCCTTCGGTCAACGGAATCAGCTCGTCGCGGAATTTGGCAACGCCATCGGTGTCGGTAAAAAGGACTACTTTGGTGAAATCGGTCATGGCAGGTTTTAACAATAGTGTGGTGGGGATGATAAGTGGCTGCAACGATAATCAGGCCCCATGAATCCCTTGCTCTCCACCCTCCAGCCCTACCCTTTCGAGCGGCTCAAGCAACTTTTCGCCAGCGTCACCCCCAACCCGGCCTACCGCGCCATCAGCCTCGGCATTGGCGAGCCCAAGCACGCCACGCCTGCGTTCATCGAGCAGGCGATGCTGGGCGGGATCAAGGGCCTGTCGGGCTACCCAGCGACTGGAGGCGAACCGGCCCTGCGCACGGCGATAGCGCAGTGGATCCAGCGCCGCTACGGCTTGGAGCTGAACCCCGCCACCCAGGTGCTGCCGGTGAATGGCTCGCGCGAGGCGCTGTTTGCGTTTGCCCAGACCGTCATCGACCCCACCCAGCCGGGGGCCCTCCCGGCGCAGGGCCGCCCCAAGGCGGGTGGCACCCCCTCGGGGGGCAGCGATGCACTTGCGTTCTCGGCTGCCGCCGATTCCGGGGAAGTGGCAAGCGTGGGGGCTCCGGTGGTGGTCTGCCCGAATCCGTTCTACCAAATCTACGAAGGCGCGGCCCTGCTGGCCGGGGCCACGCCCTACTACGCCCCCAGCGACCCGGCGCGCAACTTCGCGGTGGATTGGGACAGCGTGCCTGCCGACGTGTGGGCGCGCACCCAACTGCTGTTCGTCTGCTCGCCTGGCAACCCCACCGGCGCGGTGATGCCTTTGAGCGAATGGCAAAAGCTGTTCGAGTTGAGCGACACATACGGCTTTGTGATCGCCTCCGACGAGTGCTACAGCGAGATCTACTTCCGCGACGAACCGCCACTGGGCGGGCTGGAAGCCGCTGCCCAACTGGGCCGTAACGATTTCAAGAACCTGATCGCCTTCACCAGCCTGTCCAAGCGCAGCAATGTGCCCGGCCTGCGCAGCGGCTTTGTGGCGGGCGACGCGGCGCTGATCAAACCGTTTTTGCTCTACCGCACCTACCACGGCAGCGCCATGGGGCCGGTGGTGCAGTCGGCCAGCCTGGCAGCCTGGAACGACGAAGCCCACGTGGTCGACAACCGCGCGCTGTACCGGAGCAAATTTGCCCAGGTCACCCCCATCCTGGCCGAGGTGATGGATGTGGCCCTGCCAGACGCGGGTTTTTACTTGTGGGCGCAGGTGCCCAGCCCGGCGGTAGTGGATGGGCTGGACAGCGATGTCGCCTTCGCCCGCGACCTGCTGGCTGCCTACAATGTGACGGTGCTGCCCGGCAGCTATTTGGCGCGCGAAGCCCATGGTCAGAACCCGGGCCGCCAGCGCATCCGCATGGCCCTGGTGGCCGAAACCGCAGAGTGTGCCGAAGCCGCCCAACGAATTCGCCAATTTATCCAATCCAAAACCTGAACCAAAGAAAAACATGACACAACAACTCCAAGCCACCATCGAAGCCGCCTGGGAAGACCGCGCCAACCTGTCGCCCACCGCCTCTACTGCCGAAGTGCGCGATGCTGTGGAACACGTGCTGAATGAGCTGAACAACGGCCACCTGCGCGTGGCGACTCGCGAAGCCGTCGGCCAGTGGACGGTGCACCAGTGGATCAAAAAGGCTGTGCTGCTGTCGTTCCGCCTGAAAGACAACGAAGTCATGCAAGCCGGATCGCTGGGCTTCTACGACAAGGTGCCCACCAAGTTTGCCCACCTCAGCGCTGAGGAAATGAAGGCCACCGGCGTGCGCGTGGTGCCGCCCGCTGTGGCCCGCCGTGGCAGCTTCATCGCCAAGGGCGCGGTGCTGATGCCGTCTTACGTGAACATCGGTGCTTACGTGGGCGAGAACACCATGGTCGACACCTGGGCCACCGTGGGCTCGTGCGCGCAGATCGGCAAGAACGTGCATTTGAGCGGCGGCGTGGGCATTGGCGGCGTGCTGGAACCCCTGCAGGCGGGGCCTACCATCATCGAAGACAACTGCTTTGTGGGCGCGCGCTCCGAAGTGGTGGAAGGCGTGATCGTCGAAGAAAACTCGGTCATTTCCATGGGCGTGTACATCGGCCAGAGCACCCCTATTTACGACCGTGCCACCGACACCGTGACCTATGGCCGCATTCCCTCGGGTTCGGTCGTCATCAGCGGCACCCTGCCCAAAGACGGCGGCAAGTACAGCCTGTACGCGGCCATCATCGTCAAGCGCGTGGATGCGCAAACGCGCTCGAAAACCAGCCTGAACGATCTCCTGCGCGACTGACCCCACCACCCCCATCGGAGGTAAGCCATGAGCACTATGGAACGCATTCTGCGACTGATGCAGGAGAAGAAAGCCTCCGATGTTTACTTGTCGGCCAATGCGCCCGCGCTGATCCGTATCAACGGCATGTGCGTGCCGGTGAACAGCCAGCTGCTGCAGTTTGACGCTCCGCGCAGCCTGCTTTCTGAGATTGTGCCGGCCGAAAAACTCACCGAGCTGGAGGCCACTGGCGAGCTGAACATGGCCATCTCGGTGCCTGGCGTGGGGCGGTTCCGGGTCAGCGCCATGCGCCAGCGCGGCAGCTATTCGGTGGTGGTGCGCTACATCAACGTGGAAGTGCCGTTGCTCAGCAGCCTCAAGGTGCCCGCCATCTTGGGCGATCTGGTGATGCGAAAGCGCGGCCTGCTGCTGATGGTGGGCTCTACCGGTGCTGGTAAAACCACCACCCAGGCGGCGATGATTGACCACCGTAACCAGCGCGCGGGCGGCCACATCCTGACCATCGAAGACCCGATCGAATACCTGTACAAAAACAAGCGCTCCATTGTCAACCAGCGCGAGATCGGCACCGACACCGCCTCGCTGGAGGTGGCGCTAAAAAACGCGCTGCGCCAGGCCCCCGACGTGATTTTGATCGGCGAAATCCGCGACCGCGAAACCATGTCGGCGGCGATTGCCTACGCCCAGACCGGCCATTTGTGCATGGCCACCCTGCACGCCAACAACTCCTACCAGGCGCTAAACCGCATCGTCAACTTCTACCCCGTGGAAGTGCGTGCCACCATGCAGGCCGACTTGTCGGTGGCGCTGAACGCCATCGTCTCGCAGCGCCTGGTGCGCACGCCGTCGGGCGAACGCGTACCGGCGGTGGAGATCATGCTCAACACCTTGCTGGTGGCCGACATGATCGAAAAAGGCGATATTGGCGGTGTCAAGGATGCCATGGAGAAGTCGCTGGCCGAGGGCTCGCAAACCTTTGAGAGCGACCTGGCCCGCCTGATCACCAACGGCACCATCGACCGCAAGGAAGGATTGGCCAACGCCGATTCGGCCACCAACCTGATGTGGCGGCTGCAAAACGACTTTGCCCGCGCCAGCCAGAAGGCCGAGGTTGCCGTGTTGCAGGCCGAGGCCGACGACGAACCCAGTTTTACCGACTTCACGTTGGATGTTCGGCCATAAGCTTTGCGGCCTTAATTTCCCCTCATTTATGTCCCAAACCCTGTATCTGGCCGAGCAACTGATTGCCCAGCCCTCCGTCACCCCGGACGACGCGCAATGCCAGCCCCTGATCGCCGAGCGCCTGGCCCCGCTGGGCTTTGTGTGCGAAACCATCCGCAGCGGCCCCGAGAACTCCCGCGTCACCAACCTGTGGGCGATCCGGCATAGCATTTTCAAGGGTTTTAGCCCTCTAGCGCAGGTAGTATCTGCGCCAGCAGCTAGCAAACTCATAGCATTCGCAGGCCACACCGATGTGGTACCTACCGGGCCGCTGGCACAGTGGAGCAGCGACCCCTTCACCCCCACGCACCGCGACGGCCGTCTGTTTGGCCGGGGCGCGAGCGACATGAAAACCTCGATCGCCGCCTTTGTGGTGGCGGTGGAAGAGTTCCTGGCGGCCCAGCCCGAGACCCCACTGTCTATCGCCCTGCTGCTGACCAGCGACGAAGAAGGTCCCTCAGTCGATGGCACGGTGGTGGTCTGCAAGCTGCTCAAAGAGCGCGGCGTGCAGATGGACTACTGCATCGTCGGCGAACCCACGGCTGTGGAGCGCACCGGCGACATGGTCAAAAACGGCCGCCGCGGCAGCATGAGCGGCAAGCTCACCATCCGCGGCGTGCAAGGCCACATCGCATACCCGCAACTGGCCAAAAACCCGATCCACCTGGCCATGCCTGCCCTGGCCGAGCTGGTAGCTACCCAGTGGGACGGCGGCAACGCCTTTTTCCAGCCCACCAGCTGGCAGATGAGCAACATCCACGCGGGAACCGGTGCCAACAACGTTATTCCCGGCACCGTGGTGGTGGACTTCAACTTCCGCTTCTGTACCGAATCCACACCGGACGGCTTGCAAAAACGCGTCCACGAGGTGCTGGACCGCCACGGCCTGGGCTACGACATCGCTTGGACTGTCGGTGGCCTGCCGTTCCTGACCACACCCGGCACGCTGGTGGACGCGGTACGCGCAGCCATCCTGGCCGAGACCGGCATCAGCACCGAGCTGTCCACCACCGGCGGCACCAGCGACGCGCGCTTCATCGCCCAGATCTGCCCGCAAGTGATTGAGTGCGGTCCGCCCAACGCCACCATCCACCAGATCGACGAGCACATCGTGGTGGCCGACATCGAGCCGCTGAAAAACATTTACCGCCGTACGCTCGAAATTTTGTCCCGCCAGCCATGAACGTCCTCACCCTCATCGAGCAATCCGCCGCCCAGCTCGCCGCCGCAGGCGTGTCCTTCGGCCACGGCACCACCAACGCATTCGACGAAGCCGCCTGGTTGGTGATGTGGAAACTGGGGCTCCCGCTGGACGATCTGGATTCTGTAGAAAATCAGCCTGTAGCGCAGGAGCAGCTTAAGCAAGTAGCTACACTTTTGGAAGCACGCATCCTCAGCCGCAAGCCCGCTGCCTACCTCACGCAAGAGGCCTGGCTGCAGGGCGTGCCGTTTTACGTGGACGGGCGTGCCATCGTGCCACGCAGCTTCATCGCTGAGCTGCTGGTGGACGGCGGCATCGACTACTGGCTGCTGGAGACCACCCACCGCGTGCTCGATCTGTGCACTGGCAACGGCAGCCTGGCCGTGCTGGCGGCCATGGTCTACCCCGACGTGCAGGTCACCGCCGCCGACATCAGCGGCGATGCCCTGGCCGTGGCCCGCATCAACGTGGACAAACACAGCCTGCAGGCGCGCATCACCCTGGTGGAATCGGACGGCCTGGCCCAGGTGGGTGGCCCGTTTGACCTCATTGTGTGCAACCCGCCCTACGTCAACAGCCAGAGCATGGCCGCCCTGCCCGCCGAGTACCAAGCCGAGCCCGCGCTGGCACTGGAGGGCGGGAAAGACGGTATGGACTTTGTTCGCAAACTGTTGCATGGGGTTTCTGCGAAAATGGCCCCTCTCGCGGTGCTGGTTTTGGAAATCGGCAACGAGCGCGAACACTTTGAAGCCGCGTTCCCCGCGCTCGAAGTGGTGTGGTTAGACACCAGCGCAGGCGAAGACCAGGTTTTGCTCGTAACACGCGAAGCCCTCGAAGCGCTTTAACGCTCACCCCCAGGCTACAGCGCTACGCGTCTTTCGCCAACCCCCTTGCAGGGGGCAATGCCAGTGGCCCGGCAAAGCCGGTTCCACGGCATTTCTGGAAGGCGTGCGTTCTGGCTGTTTACGGGGTTGAGGCTTTATTTTTTTATTTTTTGATCATCACCCGTGGTGATCACGCTCACCATGATCACCCTGAAAAATGTCGTTCTGCGCCGCAGCGCCAAGGTCCTGCTAGACAGCGCTAATGTCACCATCAACCCCGGCGAAAAAGTCGGCCTGGTAGGCCGCAACGGCGCGGGCAAATCCACCCTGTTTGCGCTGCTTAACGGCACGCTGCACGAAGACGGCGGCGACTTCTACGTGCCGTCGCAGTGGCGGCTGGCCCAGGTGGCCCAGGACATGCCTGAGACCGACCAAAGCGCCACCGACTTTGTGGTCGAGGGCGACACCAACCTGCTGGCCGCCCAGCAGGAAGTCGATGCATCCGAGCTGACCGAAGACGGCGAACGCATGGCCAACGCCTACATGGCCCTGTACGACGCGGGCTCTGGCGACGCACAGGCCCGGGCGCAGGCCTTGATTTTGGGCCTGGGCTTCAAAACCACCGAACTGGACAACCCGGTGAACAGCTTCTCGGGTGGCTGGCGCATGCGCCTGCAGTTAGCACGCGCGCTGATGTGCCCGTCCGACCTGATGCTGCTCGACGAGCCGACCAACCACTTGGACTTGGACGCACTGGTGTGGCTGGAAGCCTGGCTTAAGCGCTACACCGGCACCATGCTGGTCATCAGCCATGACCGCGAATTCCTGGATGCCATCACCGACGTGACGGTGCACATCGAGACCGCCAAACTCAACCGCTACGGCGGCAACTACAGCAAGTTTGAAGACATGCGCGCCGAGAAGATGGAGCAGCAGTCGGCATCGTTCAGCAAGCAGCAGGACAAGATTGCCCACCTGCAGAAATTCATCTCGCGCTTCAAGGCCCAGGCCAGCAAGGCCAAGCAGGCGCAAAGCCGGGTCAAGGCCCTGGACCGCATGGAAAAGATTGCGCCGCTGCTGGCCGAAGCCGAATTCACCTTCGAGTTCAAAGAACCCGCCAACCTGCCCAACCCGATGCTGTCGATGTCGGATGCCACCTTTGGCTACCCGCCTGCCGAGGACGCGCCCGAGGGTACCGGCCCCACCGTCATCGTGCAAAAGGTCAACAAATCGGTATTGGCAGGCCAGCGCATCGGCATTCTGGGTGCCAACGGCCAGGGCAAATCCACCCTGGTGAAAACCGTGGCCCGGGCGCTCACGCCCATCCACGGCGAAATTCTGGAAGGCAAGGGCCTGAACATCGGCTACTTTGCCCAGCAGGAACTGGACGTGCTGCGCCCCGCCGACACCCCGCTGGAGCACATGATCCGCCTGGTGAAGGAAACCACCGCCGCGGGCAAACTGGCCGGCCAGGGCACGCGTGAGCAAGACCTGCGCAGCTTTCTGGGCACCTTCAACTTCAGCGGCGACATGGTCAAGCAGGCAGTGGGCAGCATGAGCGGCGGCGAAAAAGCCCGCCTGGTACTGTGCATGATCGTTTGGCAGCGCCCCAACCTGCTGCTGCTGGATGAGCCGACCAACCATTTGGACCTGGCCACCCGCGAAGCCCTGGCCATGGCGCTGAACGAGTTCGAAGGCACCGTGATGCTGGTCAGCCACGATCGCGCTCTGCTGCGCTCGGTGTGCGACGAGTTCTGGATGGTGTCGCGCGGCGGTGTCGAGCCGTTTGACGGCGACCTGGACGACTACCAGCGCTACCTGCTGGACGAAGCCAAGCGCATGCGCGAAGCGGCCAAGGAAGCCGGTAAAGCTGCCACACCTGCGCCAGCGCCTGTAGTGGTGGCAGCGCCGGTCGTCAATACCAAGACGCTACAGCGTGACCTGGACAAGATCGACCTTGAAATGGCCGCCCTGCAGCTGGAAAAAGACGGCCTGGACGAAAAACTGGCAGCGGCCAAAAATCCGTTTGAGATCGGCCAGGCCAGCAAGCGCCTTAAAAAGGTCACCGCCGACATGGCTGCGCTGGAAGTGCGCTGGATGGCGCTATCTGAGCAGCTGGAATCCGCGGGTGCCATGGCGAGTTAACAAAGACAAGGTACAGTTGTACTTCTTGCAAACTTTGTATACGGAGATTTTCTATGTTTTCTTTGATCGGCACCATCATCGTAGGTTTGATCGTGGGTTTGATCGCAAGGGCCGTGAAGCCCGGTGACGACAAGCTGGGCTTCATCATGACCGCGATTTTGGGTATTGCAGGTTCGTTCGGCGCCAGCTACATAGGCCAAAGCATGGGCTGGTACGCGCCCGGTGCAGCGGCAGGCTGGATTGCATCGGTAGTAGGAGCCATCGTCTTGCTGGTGATTTACGGCATGGTGGCCAAAAAGTAATTCCGCACTTGGTGCAAAAAAAAGAGGGGTTTGCGCCAAACGGGTGCAAGCCCCTTTTCTTTGCACCGTTTTGGATCAAATAATTCATTTTAATTTTTATTGATTTATTTGATTCAATTTGCTATCTTTGTGGCTCCAGACATTTGCAATGCACACCGCTGTCGGAAATGCATTTTTCAACCCGTTTCTTCAGGAGTAGCCCGCATGAAACTCACATCTCTTGCAGCCACCGTCGCATTGACCGTGGCCACATTCACCGCCGCCACCTCGGCCCTCGCAGCCGACTGGACCGTCGGCGCCAACATCGGCAACGTGCCCTGGGAATTCCAGGACGCGACTGGCAAGTTTGTCGGCTTCGAGATCGACCTGGTCAACGAGGTCGCCAAACGGGCAGGCAAGTCGGTGCAAATCGAGAACATTCCGTTCAACGGCCTGTTCCCCGCCGTGCAGTCGGGCCGCATCCAGATCGCGGTGTCCAGCATCACCATCACGCCCAAGCGCCTGGAGTCGCTGGCCTTTGCCCAGCCCTACTACGACAGCGACCAGTCCCTGTCGGTGCTGAAATCTACCAAGATCGACAAACTGGAAGACTTGGCTGGCAAAACGGTGGGCGTGGACACCGCCTCTACCGGCGACATCTACGCCACGCAAAACACCGCCAAGCTGAAGATCGCCACCATTTCCCGATACGAAGGCCTGGCCCCCGCCATGCTGGACCTGGCCTCGGGCCGCATCGACGGCTACATCAGCGACATCCCGGCCGTGGAGTACTACATCAAGGACAAACCGCAGTACCGCATTGCTGCCCGCATTCCCACCAACGAACGCTATTCCTTCATGTTTGCCAAAAACTTCGCCGATGCCGCCAAGGTGAACGAGATCCTGACCACGCTAAAGAAAGAGGGATTTGTCTCTGCCACGCACAAGAAGTGGTTTGGCACCACGCCGCCCGATACATCGTCCAGCGTGATGGTGATGGACGTACCGAAACTGTAAACACTTGACGGCCCCCGCATGGATCTGCTCGACACCTTCTTCAACTGGCCGGTTTTCCGGGATGCACTTCCCTTGCTGCTGCAGGGGCTGTGGACCACGATTATTCTGGGGGCCGTGAGCATTCTGCTGGGCTTTGTGGGCGGCTTGGTGCTAGCGCTGGTTCGGCTGTACGGCCCGGCCTGGCTGCGCACCGTGGCCCGCATCTACATCGACGTGTTCCGCTCGATTCCGCTGCTGGTCTTGCTGGTGCTGGTGTACTACGCCCTGCCCTTTGTGGGCATACGGCTGACATCATTTGCCGCTGCCACGGCGGCACTGTCGCTGGTGTCGTGCGCTTACACGGCCGAGATCATGCGGGCGGGCATCGAGGCGATTCCCAAAGGCCAGTTCGAGGCGGCCGATGCGATCGGCCTGGGCTTTTTCAGCAGCATGCGCGACGTGGTGCTGCCCCAGGCGCTGCGCATCGTGGTGCCACCGCTGACCAGCAACTGCATCAATGTGCTCAAAGACACGGCCCTGGCTTCGGTGGTGGCCATGCCCGATCTGCTGAAGCAGGCCACCCAGGCCCAGGCCCTGGCCGCCAACCCCACGCCATTGATTGGCGCGGCAGTGCTGTACTTGCTGCTGTTGCTGCCCCTGGTGCGGCTGGTGGGCTTTTTTGAAGCGCGGCACCGTGCTGCCACACGCTGAAGAACGATATGACGACTCTTATCCAAATACGCGGGCTGTGCAAGTCCTACGGCGCATTCCAAGCCCTGCATGGCATCGACCTCGACGTGAGTACCGGGGAGGTGGTGGTGGTGATCGGGCCGTCGGGCTCGGGCAAATCCACGCTGATCCGTTGCATCAACCTGCTGGAGGATTACCAGGGGGGCGAGATTCTGGTAGACGGCGAAAAAGTAGTGCGCGGCAAGGCTCTGGCCAAGGTGCGCGCCGAGGTCGGCATGGTGTTCCAGAGCTTCAACCTGTTTCCGCACCTCACGGCCCTGGCCAATGTGGCGCTGGGCCCGCTGCGGGTGCGCCACATGCCCAAGCGCGAGGCCGAAGCCCGCGCTCTGGCGCTGCTGGACAAGGTGGGCCTGGCCGCGCACGCGCACAAGCTGCCGGGCCAGTTGTCGGGAGGCCAGCAACAACGGGTGGCGATTGCGCGGGCGCTGGCCATGGAGCCCAAGGTGCTGCTGTTTGACGAGCCCACCTCGGCCCTGGACCCGGAAATGGTGGGCGAGGTGCTGGACGTGATGCAAGCCCTGGCCCGCACCGGCGTGACCATGGTGATCGTGACCCACGAGATGGGCTTTGCCCGCCGCGTGGCCGACCGGGTGATTTTTATGGAAGCCGGGCGAGTAATAGAACAAGCCCCGCCCGCTGAATTTTTCAGTGCGCCCCGCGAGGAGCGCACCCAGGCCTTTCTGCAAGCCATTCTTCAACATTGATGTCTCCTATGCCGAACGCACTCAACCTAGACCACATCCGCGCCGAGTTTCCGGCCCTGCACAACGACTGTGCCTACCTGGACAACGCCGGTGGCTCCCAAGTGCTGCGCCGCGTGGCGGACAGGGTGCGCGACTACCTGCTGACCAGCAGCGTGCAGCTGGGTGCCAGCTACGCCCAGTCGCAGGACGCGGGGGCCAAGGTGCTGGCCGCGCGCCGCGCGGTTGCCGAGCTGATCAACGCCCCGTTTGACGACGAAGTGGTAATGGGCGGCTCCACCACCTCGCTGATGTTCCAGGTGACGCAGGCCATCCAGTTGGGCATCCGTCCCGGCGACGAGGTCATCGTCAGCAACACCGACCACGAGGCCAATATCGGCGGCTGGATGCGGCTGACGGCAGCGGGCGCGGTGGTCAAGGTGTGGGAGGTGAACCCCGAAACCCTGGCGCTGGACCTGGCCGACCTGGACCGCCTGCTGTCGCCCTGCACAAAATGGGTGGCGGTGACGCATGCCTCTAACATTCTGGGCACTATCAATCCGGTGGCCGAGATTGCCCGCCGTGTCCACGCCGTGGGCGCGCGCCTGTGCGTGGATGCAGTGGCCTACGCGCCGCACCGACTGGTGGACGTGCAGGCCAGCGGGGCGGACATGGTCGTGTTCAGCTTCTACAAGGTGTTTGGCCCGCATTACGCCGTGCTGTGGGTGCAGCGCGAGTTGCTGCTGTCGCTGCCCAGCCTGAACCACTATTTCATCGGCGCCGACGTGCTGCCCTATAAGCTGCAGCCGGGCAATGTGAACTACGAACTGTCGTACGGCTGCATGGGGATTAATGACTACTTGGTGGCGGTGGGCAGCCAGCTTGGCTCTACCGGCACCGCACGGCAAAAGATGCAGTGCGCCTTCGATGCGTTTGAGCAGCATGAGGACGCGCTGGCCGAGCGGCTGCTGGCATATCTACGCGGCAAAAAGTCGGTGCGCACCATCGGCATGGACAGCGCCGCCCAGGGTGGCCGGGTGCCCACCATCAGCTTTATGGTGGCCGGGCAGATGTCGGAATCCATCGTGCGCCATACCGACCGGTTTGGCATCGGCATCCGCTTTGGCGACTTCTACGCCAAGCGCCTGGTGGAGTCGCTGGGTCTGCACACCCAGGGTGGCGTGGTGCGCGTGTCCATCGCCCACTACAACACCTTTGCCGAGATCGACAGACTGATTCAACATCTGGACGAGGTGATTGCATGAGCACAACGTTAATTCGCAATGGCCGCATCATCACGGCCACCGACGACTACGTGGCCGATGTGCTGATGCAAGACGGTGTGATCCACACCATTGGCCGCAACATCCAGGTGGGCGAAGACGTAGCCATCGTCGATGCCACCGGCCTGTATGTGCTGCCCGGCGGCGTAGACACCCATGTGCACCTGGAAAACGTGATCGGCCCCACGATCACCTGCGACACCTTCGCCAGCGGCACCAAGGCCGCGGCCTTTGGCGGCACCACCACCATCGTGGACTTTGCGCTGCAAACGGCCACCGATTCGCCCCTGGCGGCCATTGCCCGCGCCCAGCGTAGCGCCGAATCGCAGGTGGCGGTGGACTTCAGCTTCCACGTCATCATTACCCGGGTGGACGAGCAGGTGCTGCAGGACGTGCGCTACGCCATGCGCCACGAGGGCGTGACCAGCTTCAAGATGTTCATGGCCTACCCCGGCGTGATGATGGCCGACGATGCCGCCATCTTCCGCATGCTGCGCCAGGTGGGTGCCGACGGCGGCATGGTGGCCCTGCACGCCGAAAACGGCACCGTCATCGACCTGCTGATCAAGGAGGCGCTGGATGCTGGTCACACCTCACCACGCTACCACGCACTGACCCGCCCGGCCATCATGGAAGGCGAAGCCACGCACCGGGGCATCCGCCTGGCCGAGCTGGCGAACGCGCCCATCTACTTCGTACACGTCTCCAGCAACCAGGCCTTGAAGCACATCGTGGCTGCCCGCGCAGAAGGCATTCCGGTGTTTGCTGAAACCTGCCCACATTACCTGCTGTTTGACGACTCGGTCTACAACACCGACGACGTAGAGATCGCCAAATACGTGATGACCCCGCCCCTGCGCACGCCCGACGACCAAAAGCACCTGTGGCGCGCCCTGCGCTATGACGACCTGCAGGTCATTGCCACCGACCACTGCCCGTTTTGCATGAAGGAAGGCCACCTGGGCTATCGCATGCAGAAAATGCGCGGCAAGGATGACTTCTCGCTGATTCCCAACGGCGCTCCAGGCATCGAAACACGCCTGGTCAGCCTGTTCGACATCGGCGTGATGCAGGGCAAGTTGTCGCTGAACCGATTTGTGGAGCTGACCTCCACCACCCCTGCCAAGCTGTTCGGTCTGTTCCCCAAAAAGGGCACGATTGCCGTGGGCAGCGATGCCGACGTGGTGCTGTTCGACCCTGCCGCCAACCAGATCATCTACGCCAAAGACCTGCACGGCAACTGCGACTACACCTTGCTCGAAGGCCGCACCTTGCGCGGCCAGGTGAAAAAAGTGTTTTTGCGCGGCACATTGATTGTGGATGGCCCGCAGTGGCTAGGGCGCGAAGGCATGGGCCAGTTTGTGCCGCGTGGTGAGGTGCGGGCGTTCTAGGCCTTGCTATTGTATTTAAGTACTATTTTGATAGCATATTGTGTAGACATAATATACGCCAGAGGCCAATTTAATGCATAAAAAATGGCTTGAATATGCCAAAACCTATTCTGTGGCGGCACCCTGCCAACACCGTATGATTGCTATATGGATAATAGCAAACCAAGCAATCTAGATGCGCTGCGGGACCTGATTGGGCGTGAAAGCGAGCGCCTCACGCCGCGCATGCGCGACGCGGCCCGCTACGCGGTGGACCACCCCAACGACATCGCACTAAACCCGGTCGCCACGGTGGCCGCAGTGGCCAAAATCGCACCCGCCGCCTTCATCCGTATGGCCAAGGCACTGGGGTTTGACGGCTATTCGGATCTGCAGCGGCTGTTCCGCGCACCGCTGCAGCATGCGGTCAAACCCACCTTTCGCGAACGCATCCGCCACTTTGGCGGCGAACAAACACTGGACAACCCCGACGACCCAGCCGAAGTGCTGCGCGCCTTCAGCCAAGCCAATATCGTGTCGCTAGAGCATTTGCAAGACGATGCCGCGAGCCTCCCGCTACAGGAGGCGATTGCCTTGATCCAGAACGCCCGCATCGTGCATGTGCTGGGCCTGCGCCGCTCGTACGCGGTGGCGGCCTACCTGGCCTACGCGCTGAACCGGGTGGGCCAGCCCGCCGTGCAGATCACGGGCCTGGGCGGTGCCATCGCCGAGCAGGCCAGCACCGCCAGCCCGCAAGACCTGCTGATCGCCATCAGCTTCCCGCCCTACGCGGCCGACACCCTGCAGGTCTGCGAGCAGGTGCGCCTGAGCGGTGCCAAGCGGCTGGCCATTACCGATGCCTTCATGAGTCCGGTGGCCAAGGGCGCCGACCTGGTGCTGGAGGTGAACGATGCCAAGCTGCTGGGTTTCCGCTCGCTGACATCGGCCATGTGCCTAGCCCAAACCCTTGCGATGGGCCTGGCCTTCGCCAAACGCAACAAGCGGTCCAAAAAAACGCAGCTGGTGGCAGACCTGGACGACATCGACTGCTGATATGTTCACCCTCGCCATGGAACCCCTGACCGCCGAAGCCTTCCGCCCCTTTGGTGACGTGATAGCGACCAGCAACAGCGCGCGGCACTTCTCCATCAACGACGGCTTTGCAGAGCGCTACCACGATCTGGCGCAGATCGACGTGACCAGCGGCGGCGGGCACGCCATTCTGAGTATCTTCAAGGCGCTGCCCCGCATCCTACCGATGCAACTGGTGCTGCTGGAGCGGCATCCGCTGGGCAGCCAGGCGTTCATGCCACTGTCCAACCTGCCGTATCTGGTAGTGGTGGCCCAGGCCGGACCGGTGCCAGATCGGGCTCAGATCCGTTGCTTTCGCGCCGCGCCAGGCCAGGGAGTGAATTACGCCCGGGGCACCTGGCACCACCCGCTGATCGCCCTGCAAGCACCCAGCGACTTTTTGGTAGTGGACCGTGGCGGCAAGCCAGGGGACGCGAACTGCGACGAATACCCGCTAACGGGTGAGGCGATCTGTATCAACGCGTAGGCAGCGCATCCATCGCGTTGGCAATGGCACCGGGCGTGGTGAACCAAATGTCGCTGCGGTGCCTGGCAATATGCTGCAAAGCCCGGCGCAGATGCCGCAAGCGGTAAGGCTGGCCGATGATGTAGGGGTGCAGCGCAATGCCCATCACCAGCGGCTGGGTCTGGGACTGCAGCAACATTTCGTCGAAATTGTCGATGACCATCTGGGCAAAGTCTTTGGCATCCATCTGGCGGCCCATGACCATCGGAATGTCGTTGAGCTCTTGCGGGTACGGTATGGACCAGATCGGGCCGCTGCTCGTCTGCATGGCTACCGGCTGGTCGTCATGGCACCAGTTCAGGGTGTAGCGGTAGCCAGTCTCAACCAGCAAATCGGCAGTCAGCGCGGTTTCGGCAATCCAAGGTGACAGCCAACCTTGGGTCACCACACCACTGTGCTGCAGCATCAGATTGCGACACGACTGAAGTAAATCCCGCTCCAGAGCCTCGTCCATGCCGTTTTGCCGCTCGGCGTTGGTGTGGCCGTGGCCAATCAGCTCGTCACCGCGCGCTACACAGGCGGCGATGACTTCGGGGCAGTGGTCATACAAGGCGGTGTTGATCAGCGCACCGGTAGGCAAATTCAGCGCGTCAAACAGCTCCAGGCAGCGCCACACTCCCACCCGGTTGCCATATTCGCGCCAACTGTAGTTCAGCACATCCGGCTGCGGCGAAACCGGCCCCAGGTTGGCGCCCAAGCCTTCGCCGAAAGCGAAATGTTCGATGTTGAAACCCAGGTACACCGCCAGCCGTGCCCCATTCGGCCACCGGTAGTCCGGCCGTTGGTGGATGGCTGAGTAAGCGAAACGGCCATGGCCGGGAATTGCGCCGTAGCGGTCAGATGCCATGGTTACAGCTTAGGCATGGGAGAAGCGCGAACTCAGTCGCGCAGCTCCAGGGCCCGATTGACCCGCAGCGCGATCAAAGTACAGACCGCTCCCGAAAACAGGTAAATACTGACGTAAGCCAATCCAAAATTGGCGGATAAACCCAGGGCCACCAGCGGTGCAAACGCAGCACCAATCAACCACGCCAAGTCAGACGTTAAAGCCGCACCGGTGTACCGGTACTGGGACTCGAAGTTGGAGCTCACAGCGCCAGCAGCCTGGCCGTAGGACAGGCCCAGCAAAGCAAATCCCACCAGAATAAATACGTCTTGGCGGAAAGGCTCGCCGTCGAGCAGCATAGGCGCAAAAAGACTGAAAATGGCAATCAACACAGCCAAAGTGCCCAGTGTTTTGCGCCGACCAATGCGGTCCGCAATCACCCCGGAGGCAATGATGCCTAGCATTGCAATGGCCGCGCCGATCATCTGGATGATCAAAACGTCACTCACGGGCTGCGTGGCATACAAAGTTATCCAAGATAGCGGGAAAACCGTGACCAAATGGAATAACGCGTAACTCGCCAGCGCTGCAAAAGCGCCGATGATCAGGTTGCTACCCTGGGCCCGCACCAACTCGCCCACCGGGCTAGGCTCTAGCTTATGCTCATTGAGCAGATGGTCGTATTCGTCAGTCACGACCAGGCGCAGGCGGGCAAACAGTGCGACCACGTTGATCGCAAAAGCCACATAAAACGGATAGCGCCAGCCCCAGTCCATGAAGTCTACCGGCCTCAAACTAGAATGCAAAAACAGGAACAAACCGCTGGCCACAATGAAACCAATGGGTGCGCCCAATTGGGGGATCATGGCGTACCAGCCACGTTGGCTCTTGGGGGCATTCAGCGCCAACAGCGACGGCAGGCCATCCCACGATCCGCCCAGCGCAATCCCTTGCAAGAAACGCAGGACCGACAAAAACACGATGGCCGTAAACCCCAAGCTGGCATATCCCGGCAAGAAAGCTATACCCACCGTGGCAATACCCAGCAAAAACAGTGATCCAGTCAGTTTGGCCCCACGCCCCCAACGGCGCTGTATCGCCATGAACGCGATGGTTCCAATAGGCCGGGCAATAAAGGCGAACGAGAAAATCACGAACGACAGCAAGGTTCCGTCCAGGCGGCTTTCAAACGGAAAAAATATCTCGGGAAATACCAACACCGAGGCAATCCCATAGACAAAGTAGTCAAAGTACTCAGATGCGCGTCCGATGATCACGCCGATAGCGATTTCACCTGGAGCAATCTTGGAATGGTCTGCAACGCTGGCCCTGGCGTCGCGCTCAAAGGTGGGCGGCGCAACTGCGGTGTGCTCATGATTAATGCTTGACATCATGCTTACTCGTAATTTGGAGGTTGTAATATACAGACGCTGCAGGACTACACAGCTAAGAGAATGATGCCATAGGACAAAACGTCCTACCCCCATCGCCCACGAATAAACGTAAATTTCATACACTATGCGTTCACGTAATCTCACTCTGTCCAGCATGCCATTCTTCAAAAACCTACGCGGATTGCTTCTGTTTCCGGCCACCGTTTTACTGGCTGGATGTAACGCGGTACTGATGAATCCGTCAGGCGACGTGGCACTGCAACAACGCGACCTGATCATTGTGTCCACCGCGCTGATGTTGCTGATCATCGTGCCGGTGATTGCCTTGACCTTATGGTTTGCTTGGCGCTACCGCAAGTCCAACACTGCGGCCACTTACGACCCAGAATGGCACCACTCCACCCAGTTGGAGCTGGTCATTTGGGCCGCACCTCTTTTGATCATCATCGCCCTCGGCGCTATCACCTGGATCAGTACCCACACCTTGGACCCGTACCGACCTCTCCAGCGGATTGACGCTGAACGAGACGTGATTCCGGGCACTGCACCACTCGTGGTGGAAGTGGTCGCACTGGACTGGAAATGGCTGTTTATTTACCCAGAGCTGGGCATCGCCACCGTCAACGAATTGGTGGCCCCGGTAGACCGGCCCATTGCGTTCAAGATCACCGCTTCATCAGTTATGAACTCATTTTTCATTCCGACGTTGGCAGGACAAATTTACGCAATGCCTGGCATGGAAACCAAGTTGCACGCTGTGATAAACAAAGCGGGCGAATATGAAGGCTTCTCGGCTAACTACAGTGGCGCTGGTTTCTCGGGTATGCGCTTCAAGTTCCATGGCATGAGCACTGAAAACTTTGATGCCTGGGCCAAAACTACCAAGTCGAGCGGGGGTGAGTTGAGCCGCGATAGCTACATCCAGTTGTCCCAGCCCAGCGAACGCGATCCGGTCCGTCGCTACGCTTCGGTAGCGCCTGATTTGTACGATGCCATTTTGAACCGCTGCGTGGAGCAAAACCGTATGTGTATGAAAGACATGATGGCTATTGATTCCAGTGGTGGCCAGGGCAAGATCGGTGCATACAACATCGCATCTCTGGATACAGCAACCCGTAAGCGACTGGGTATCGACAACGCGCCCGTACGCAACTATGTAGGTGCCATGTGCACCGTCAGCAACCCTACCGGTGCAGTTTTGGCATCTGGTGTCCAGCCCATTTAAGTTTCTGGCCAAACAACCCCTTTAATCCGCGCCGCTCACTACGGCATTTCGGCCTGCGCCGCATTACTTTTGGCATCCGGAATAACAATGTTCGACAACCTCGATCTTACGAAGCTCATTTTTGGCCGTCTCACATGGGACGCGATTCCATTCCACGAACCGATTCTGCTGGCTACCTTTATCGCAGTTGCGATTGGTGGCATAGCGGTGTTGGGGGCGCTGACTTACTTCAAACTATGGGGCTACCTGTGGAGCGAATGGTTCACCAGCATCGACCACAAAAAAATCGGCATCATGTACATCATCCTTGGCTTGGTGATGATGCTTCGTGGCTTCGCCGATGCAGTGATGATGCGCATACAACAGTCACTGTCCTTTGGTGACTCTACCGGCTTTCTACCGCCACACCATTACGACCAGGTGTTTACGGCGCATGGCGTGATCATGATCTTCTTTGTGGCCATGCCCTTTGTCACCGGGCTGATGAACTATGTGCTGCCGCTCCAAATTGGTGCCCGTGACGTTGCATTTCCTTTCCTGAATAACTTCAGCTTCTGGATGACGGTGGGTGGTGCAGGTTTGACCATGGCATCCTTGTTTGTGGGTGAATTTGCCCGCACTGGCTGGCTGGCTTACCCCCCTCTGTCGGGCATCCTCTACAGCCCCGACCCGGGGGTGGATTACTACATTTGGTCGTTGCAAATTGCAGGTGTTGGCACCTTGTTGTCGGGTATCAACTTGCTTGTAACGATCATCAAGATGCGGGCTCCTGGCATGGGACTGATGAAGATGCCAATCTTTGTATGGACCGCTTTGTGCACCAATGTGCTGATTGTCATGGCCTTCCCTGTGCTGACGGCAGTGTTGGGGTTGCTGTCGATGGACCGGTATGTCGGCACCAACTTTTTCACCAATGATTTTGGCGGTAACGCCATGATGTATGTGAACTTGATCTGGATCTGGGGCCACCCCGAGGTCTACATTTTGATTCTGCCGCTGTTCGGTGTGTATTCGGAGGTGGTTGCCACGTTCTGCAGCAAGCGCCTATTTGGTTACGCATCCATGGTCTATGCGACCATCGTGATCACGATTTTGTCGTACCTTGTGTGGCTGCACCACTTCTTTACCATGGGCTCAGGTGCCAGCGTCAACTCGTTCTTTGGCATTACTACCATGATCATCTCCATCCCTACTGGGGCGAAGATTTTCAACTGGCTATTCACCATGTACCGGGGTCGGATTCGGTTTGATGTACCAATGCTTTGGACAATGGGGTTCATGGTCACCTTCACCATCGGTGGCATGACCGGTGTGCTGCTAGCGGTGCCCCCTGCAGATTTCGTGTTGCATAACAGTCTGTTCCTGATTGCACACTTTCACAACGTGATCATTGGTGGCGTGGTGTTCGGCACATTTGCCGGTATCACCTACTGGTTCCCCAAGGCATTTGGCTACAGGCTGGACCCGTTCTGGGGCAAATGTTCTTTCTGGTTCTGGTGCATTGGCTTCTACTTTGCATTCATGCCGCTGTACGTGCTGGGCCTGATGGGCGTGACCCGCCGGATGAGCCATTTTGAAGACCCTTCTTTGCAGATTTGGTTCGTGATTGCCGCATTTGGTGCAGTCTTGATCGCCATTGGCATTGCTTGCTTCCTGATGCAGTTTGTGGTGAGCTATATTCGCCGCGACTCCTTGCGTGACAACACCGGTGACCCATGGGATGGCCGTACGCTGGAATGGTCAACCTCCTCACCTCCACCGGCTTACAACTTTGCCTTTACGCCCCGCGTCCACGACCATGATGCTTGGTGGGACATGAAGAAAAACGGCTACGTGCGCCCACTTGCAGGTTTTATTCCGATCCACATGCCCAAGAACACGGCGGCGGGTATCGTTATTGCAGGCATCAGTACAGTCGTGGGTTTCACGTTGATCTGGCACATGTGGCTACTGGCAGGCATCTCTTTCGTTGCTTTGCTGGTTGCCTGCATTGCACATACCTTTAACTACAAACGCGACTACCACATCCCTGCCGTTGATGTCGTGCGCATTGAAGCTGCCCGTACCCAACTGCTCGCCAGCCATGTCTGAAATGACCGTCAACCCCTCTCACGGCACAGCCAACGTGCCGAGCACTATGCAGTTCTACGAAACCACTGAGCAGCACCCTGAAAACGGCACATTGCTGGGTTTCTGGTTTTATTTGATGAGTGACTGCCTCATCTTTGCATGCTTGTTTGCCGTCTATGCCGTGGTGGGACGCAGCTATGCGGCCGGGCCATCCGGTGCTGATCTGTTCGACCTGCCTCTGGTCGCCTTGAACACTTCCATGCTCTTACTGTCATCCATCACCTACGGTTTTGCGATGCTGGAGATGCAAAGAAAACGCCTCAAACCAACCATGGCTTGGCTGGTTGTGACCGGGCTTTTGGGAGCTGTGTTCATTGGCCTGGAGCTGTATGAGTTCACCCACCTGATCCATGAAGGCGCAGGTCCACAGCGCAGCGCATTCTTGTCGGCCTTCTTTACGCTCGTGGGTACACACGGTTTGCACGTCACTTTCGGCATCATCTGGCTCATCACGCTGCTCTTCCAGTTGGGCAAACACGGTTTAACCCCTGAAAACCGTCGCCGCCTGATGTGTCTGTCCATGTTCTGGCACTTCCTGGATGTGGTCTGGATCGGCGTATTTACCTTTGTCTACCTCATGGGAGTGCTGTAATGGGCGCGCATACTGAAAACCAACACCACGCTGGCCACAGCGACCACAGTGACGTTCACGACCACGGTGACTCTGGTGGCCACAGCACCTTAAAAGGGTACGTCACGGGCTTCGTTCTGGCCGTGATTTTGACGGTGATTCCCTTTTGGTTGGTGATGGGTAAGGTGTTTGACAAACCCCACATCACGGCCATCGTCATTTTGGCTATTGCAGCAGTGCAAATTGTGGTGCACATGATTTACTTTTTGCACATGAACAGCAAGCTGGAAGGCGGATGGTCTTTGCTGGCACTGATCTTCACTCTGATGCTGTTGGTAATTATGTTGAGTGGTTCTATCTGGGTGATGTACCACCTCAATACCAACATGATGCCGGTTTCGGCGCACGACATGAAGAATATGCCTTGACCGTGTTTTCACCCAAGCCATCGGCAGTAAATTCAGGCCCACACCATGTGGGCCTTTTACTTTTTTTCGCCGTGTTGATTTTTGCCATCTTTGCTGCGTTGGGAACCTGGCAAATACAGCGCCTTTTCTGGAAACTGGACCTGATAGCCCGCGTCGATCAGCGTGTACATGCCAAAGAGGTTACGGTCCCTTCGCCTGACCAGTGGCCGCAACTCAATGCGTCCAACGATGAGTACCGGCGTATCCGTGTCGAAGGTACATTTACCCCCGAGCACGACACCTTGGTACAGGCTGTCACAGTGCTTGGCAGTGGTTTCTGGGTACTCACGCCGCTTCGTTTGGCCGACGGCACAGTGGTCATGGTGAATCGCGGCTTCATACCTCCCGAAGCCACCCAAGCTATTGCACCACCCCCAATACCAGCAAACAACCTATCCACCGTGACAGGCTTGCTGCGTATGACCCAGCCCGGTGGTGCGTTTTTGCGGGATAACGATCCAGGTAAAGGCCGATGGTATTCACGGGATGTGAAAGCCATCGCTGCGGCCAGTGGCCTGGTCCATGTAGCGCCCTACTTTGTGGATGCGGATGCACTCCCGTCCACCGTTAGCGACACATCCAAAACAGGCGCACGCAGCACGCCGGTGGGCGGCCTGACCGTTATTGTTTTTCATAACAACCACTTGGTTTACGCACTCACTTGGTACACGCTTGCGGCGATGGTAGCCGGTGCCATGGGGTACTTTTTACGTACGGAGCGGCGCTTACAGAGTCGCAAGATGGCCAAGGAGGTCGACCGTGCAACAGACAACTAACCTGCAACCGACCGCCACTGGCGCGCGCCTCGACGATGCCACTGGTCGCAAAAATATGCAGCAACTGGTGGAGTTGCGGTGGATCGCCGTCGTCGGACAGATTGCCACGATTCTGATCGTGCATTTCGGTTTTGGAATTCGCCTGCCCCTGGGCACTATGCTTGTGCTGCTGGGCTTTTTGGCGCTGTTCAATGCCGCAAGTTTGCTACGTGCCAAGATGTACCACGAGGTCAGCAATGGCGAGCTGTTCTTCGCGTTGCTGGTGGATGTCGGCATGCTCACGGCCCAGCTCTATCTCAGTGGTGGAGCCACCAATCCCTTCGTTTTTCTTTATTTGCTGCAAGTCACTCTGGGTGCTGTGCTACTGCGGGCGTGGTCTACCTGGAGCATGGTGGCGGTCACGGCGGCCTGTTTTGCAGGACTGGCATTCTTCGGCAAGCCACTGGCCTTACCGCTAGACCACGGCCGCGGACTCTACAGCCCGTACATCCAGGGCATGCTGATTTGTTTCATTCTCAACGCCGCGCTGCTGGTGATCTTCATCACGCGCATCAGCCGCAACCTGCGTGACCGTGATGGACATTTGGCCGACTTGCGCCAGCGCGCAGTCGAAGAAGAGCATATCGTCCGCATGGGGCTGTTGGCTTCGGGTGCGGCCCATGAACTTGGTACACCCCTGGCCACGCTGGCAGTTATCTTGGGCGACTGGCGGCACATGGCACCCTTCACGCATGACCCCGAACTGCTGCAAGAAATTGACGAAATGCAGACCCAGCTAACGCGCTGCAAAGCCATAGTGAGTAATACGCTGTTATCTGCCGGTGAAGCCCGTGGCGAATCCCCCGTAAAAACCTCCATCAGTACATTTCTTGGGGATTTAGTAGACGAATGGCGCGCCACAAGGCCTGTGTACGCCTTTACCTATAAAAATGCATTCGGCCAAGATTTGCCCATGGTCTCCGATTCCGCACTGAAGCAAATGGTCTGCAATGTGCTGGACAATGCACTAGAGGCATCGCCGCTCTGGATTCAGCTTGAAGCCACGCGCGATGTGGATGCCCTGAAACTTACCGTCATAGACGAAGGGCCGGGCTTCACGCCGCTGATTCTGGCGCATTTTGGCAAGCCCTTTCAGTCTAGTAAAGGACGCTCTGGGGGAGGACTGGGGTTGTACCTTGTGCTCAACGTGGCACGTACTCTCGGTGGCAGCGTCGCAGCGCGCAACCGCCCCGAAGGCGGTGCCATTGTCACGATCACGCTGCCCCTGGCAGCTATTACCATGGATGAAGACCTTGCCCATGCCCGCTGAACGGTTACTGCTTATCGTTGAGGACGACGCCGCCTTTGCACGCACCCTGGGCCGCTCTTTCGAACGCCGTGGCTACACCGTACTACTGGCCGCCAGTCTGGATGCGGTGACCACACTTTTGCAAAAGCAAACTCCCAGTTATGCCGTTGTGGATCTCAAGTTGAACGGTGATGCATCTGGGCTTGCCTGTGTCCAGGCGATGCATGCGCGCGCGCCCGACATGCTGATCGTTGTCCTCACCGGTTTCGCCAGCATTGCCACGGCTGTCGAGTCGATCAAACTGGGTGCTTGCCACTATTTGGCCAAGCCATCCAATACCGACGATATAGAAGCAGCCTTTGGCCGTGCCTCAGGCAACGCCGAAGTACAGCTGACCAACCGCCCCTCATCCATCAAAACATTGGAATGGGAGCACATCCATGAAACACTGGCTGAAACCGGATTCAATATTTCAGAGACAGCACGCAGGCTGGGCATGCACCGGCGTACCCTGGCCCGCAAACTGGAAAAACAACAGGTTAAATAAATGCACTGGGTCGCCATGCCGCTGCAAGTCTGCCCAGTCCATGCAGGCCTTCGCCTTGCTGAAACAGCCCCAGCCGCACAGATCAAGTGCGGTGGATCAGCAAAGTCTCGTAAACAAAATTTTGCAGAATCACCTGGTCAGCCCCATCGATGTCGTGGAAATTGATTCCGTGCGAGTACACCGTGTGAAAGGTGGCACCATCCGCCGTACTGCCCGCCGACTGCTGCACGCTGCGGATAGATGCCGTGGTAGTGATCGTGACATCCCGGTCGGAGGCCTGGTCGCGCAGCGAGAATTCGATGTCGATCATGTCCCCCGCAGTACCTAAAGGCCGGGCGGTAGACACCAGTGCGCCACTCAAACTGATGTCCGACAGAACGGCCATTTTGAAGTTTTTAGGGTCTTGTGCACTTTTTATCTTGACTGGCAAATTCGCCTTGACCCGCACCGCCTTGCGCAAGCCCACCTTTTGGATCGCACTGGGAAACGCCAGCAGCATGAAAGCACGCGGCGCAGTGACCACCGACTCGATCTTGCTGCTAAAGGTGAACACCGACACGCCGGAGAACACCCGGATGATCACGCTTTCCCCCTGTTGCATGGCACTGCTTTCTTGGGGAATTTTCAGCAGCAAATATTCGCCCGACACAAAACCAATCAGCGTGGTGTAGTGCACCGTGGGATTTGCCGACTGGCTGGGCATGATTTGCAAACGCACGCCGACCTGCAGGTTCATGTCTTCAAATTCAATGGTCGATTTTTTAGTCATGGCGGTAGTGGGCCGGGTTATTCATAGGTTGCACAGAATCGCAGGGTTTCTGGCGCTGTATGCAAATTCTAGCCCTCACCGCCCTCGCCCATGCTGCGCCTAAGTTATCGCTCAATAAAACGAAGGGGGCGGCTGCGAAAAGCTGAAGTGCACCGTCGGTCCGCTAATGTCATTGAACGGCATGCCCAAAGCAATTTCCCCGGTGGCGTGCAGTTGGCAATCGTCGCGGCGCAAGGGCACGTCGGTGTCGCTGCCGGTAAACCGAACCCAGGTGCCAAAGCTGCTCAAGTCGGTGATAAAAAACGCGCCATTGCGCCATTCAATCCTGGCGTGCAGGCGTGATACGCGCGGGTCGTTGATAAAAAACTCGGCCTGTTCGGCACGCCCCAGATGCACGGGCATTTGCGAGGAAGTAAAACTGTGGCTGGTGTCCAGGTACGCCAGATGGATGCATCCTGGCGGATTGGCCCCTGGCCGCTCGATGTCGGCCAGGTTGGCCTGCATGGTGACAAATTCGGTCAGGGCATCTTCTTGCCACTCAATTTTGTACAGCGGCACGGCCTCATTGCGGCCGCGCAGATTCACGGGCCCCAGGCTCAAAAAGCGCAGCCCCAGCGCGTCATCCACCTCGGCTACCACCGACTCAGTCGCCCAAATCTGGTTGCCTCCCGACAAGTCGCTCAGCCGCGACGCCACATTCACCGCATCGCCGTAGCAATCACCACCCACTTCGACCACCTCGCCCCGGGCGATACCGGCCTTGATTTCCATGCGGATGGCATCGGGCCACTTCAGCAGACGCTGCTGGTGACCGCGCTGGATGGCAATCACCGCGTTGGCGGCATTGCCTGCATCGGCAAACACGGCCAGCACCCCATCGCCCAGCTTTTTTACCACCCGGCCCTGGTGGGCCTCGCACACTTCACCAATCCATTGGGTGATGCGGGTCACCGCACGCGTGGCTTTTTCGTTGCCCAGCGCCACGTAGAAGGCAGTGCTCCCGGTGAGATCGGCAAATACGACGGTGGCCTGTACGCCCATGCTTGAGACTTTATGACTGGTCGGTGGTTGGGTGAATGCAGTTTAGTGCAGCAGGTGAAAAACTATCGGATTGCATGCGCTTTACAAGACAAATTATGGGGTGGAAATGGCCCGGGTGCAGTGTCTTTCCCGTTAATCCACTCAGGGCACCAGCCAAAACCCGGGGTTTCTGGAGCAGTTCGAGGGTTTTCGCCTACGCACAGTTACGAAAAATCAAATACTGACAAAAATTTGCAAGTGATTTGTTATATGGTAGTGTGAAATTTGTCACAAATTCAGCGTCTAATTCTTTCTTCCACACACCCGTGCACACGCTATGGCCTGGGACACCACCTCCATCAAAAACAGCCTCTACAGCATCTTTGGCGTGGATACCACGCGCCAGGACGAAGGGCGGGCTCAGCAGTTGGACCAACTGCGGGCCGACATGCTGGCGTGTTTGGGTGAAGTCGTTACCCACGAAGCCCCGGCGCTGCAGCGGCGCATGGCGTATGCCAAAGACGTGCAAACGCTGTGGTATCTGCGCGCAGACCTGATGGGGGTATTGGCCAGCCGCGACGGCGAAACTGCGGCACGGGCCCAATTGGACCGTATCACCCTGCAATTTCAGGGCTTGTTGCCCAAAGGCCTCATAGCCCGGTCAAGTCCCTTGCGAAACTAAGAAACTGCCGCTTTATCAGTGATGATGGTGATGATGCTCGTGGGTGTGGTCATGGTGGTGCGCCCCACTACTGTGCGATACATGGCCCCAGACCACCAACGCCTCACGGCCCTGCAGCGCCAATTCCACCGTGGCACCCACGGGCAGCAGCACCTTGGTCTGCACATGGCCAAAAGGCAAATTGGTCAGCACCGGCACCTTGAGCTGGCTGCGCAACCAGGCCACCACGGTGGCCAGCCGGAACGTGCCGTCGTGCGGCACCTTGGTAAATTCGGTGAACTGGCCCAGCACAATGGCCTTTTGGCGCGCCAGCACGCCGCTGTAGAGCAACTGGGTCAGCATCCGTTCGATACGGTACGGGTGTTCGCCCACATCTTCCAAAAACAAAATACCGCCCTGGATGTGCGGAAAATACGGCGTTCCCAGCTGGGACACCAGCACGGACAGGTTGCCGCCCCACAAAACCGCATCTTTTAAATAAAAATCGCCTTCTGCGCTTATTTCATCTGCGCTGTTAGCTACGGAATCCATAGCAAGCTGGGCGTCTTCACGCCCCAGCCGCCAGCCGGTGCCTTCGCCTTGCCCACCCACCAAGTCGTCAAAGCAGGCTTCCATGATGTCGTCCGGCGTACCTTCTACGCCAAAACCCTCGCCCAAAGCCGGGCCGGCCCAGGTGATGGCTCCGGTTTGCGCCAGCACGGCGTTTTGCAGTGCGGTGAAGTCGCTGTAGCCTACAAACTGGGTGCCTTTTTCAATGGCCTTGGCCACGGCTGGGTAGTCAATACTGCCCAGAATACGGGTCAGGCCGTAGCCGCCGCGGGTAGTGAGCGCTATGTCGGCACCGCTGGCGGCCGCCCGGTGGATGGCGGCCACGCGGGTGGCATCGTCACCGGCAAAGCGCATATGGCTTTTGAGCGCATCGGGGTCGATCTCGACCGCGTAGCCCAGGGTTTTGAGCCGGGCCACGCCGCGTTTGAAAGCGGCTTTGTCACGCACCGCGCCAGAGGGGGAATAGATGTAGATATGTTTTGTCACGCGCCTAGTATCCCATTGCGGGCATGCTTTTAGCCCAGCACAACGGGAACCCAGCGGTTGATCAACGCCCCCCCAGCGATCAGCCAACCAAACAGCATGGCCGCAAGCAGCAGCGGTTTGGTACCGGCTTTGCGGATGGCCCCCAGAGAGGTTGCCAGGCCCAGGGCAGCCATGGCCATGGCGAGCAGCGCGGTGTCTACTTCGGCGACAACAGCCAGCACCGGTGCGGGCAGCCAGTGCAGCGAATTGAACAGCACCACCGCGACGAACCCAAACGCAAACCAGGGCATCGCCCATTTGGTAGGGACGCTGGCAGAGGTCTTGCCCGCCCGGGCCGCGTCCCGTGCCAGCCAGGCAGACAGCAGCACCAAAAACGGTGCCAGCATCATCACCCGGACCATCTTGGCGATCACCGCGGCATCGGCGGCATCGGGGCCTATGGCGCGGGCGGCGGCCACCACCTGGGCCACCTCGTGGATGGTGGAGCCTGCATACAGGCCAAAGGCCTGCGCGCCGCCTGGAATCAGTTGCCAGTGCTGGTTCAGCGCAAACAGCAGCGGATACCCCAAGATGGCCAGGGTGCCAAATACCACCACCGTAGCCACCGCCACCGCCACCTGTTCATCCCGGGCGCGCAGCACCGGCTCGGTGGCCATCACGGCAGCGGCACCGCAAATGGCGCTGCCTGCGCCGATCAGCATGGCGGTGGTGCGGTCCAGGCCCAACCAGCGGATACCGGTCCAGCAGGCCAAGCCAAAGGTGGAACCCAACACCAGCGCATCGATCACCACACCCGCCAGCCCTACATGGCCCACGTCTTGTACCGTTAGCCGCAGGCCGTACAACACAATGCCCAGGCGCAGCAGGGTTTGCTTGGACAGCTGCACACCCGGCCCCACCGCGTGATCCATTTGGGGAAGCAGCGGCAACACCGCATTGCCCACCACCATGCCCAGCACGATGGCCAGGGTGAGCGCGCTCAAGCCGTGTTGTTGCAGCCAGCCAATGCGGCCCAGCACCATCGCTGCGGCGGCCAGGGCTCCGCTCAGAGCCAGGCCGGGCAACCACTGCGGTAGCCCGTTGCACCGTGCAGCTTGCAGGCCCTGGGGACCGGGGGTCAGAAGCGCGAAAGCCATTTTTCCTCCAACAGACAAGCCTTGTAAAGGCGATGGAGGGACTGTAGATTCCAAGCGACTACGCGTCAAACGGGTTATTTATCTGATATATATCTACTCAATGGGTAGATGACCACCACTGAAAAACGCCAATACCAGGTCGGCAATGGCCGCATCCGGCTCCTGCTCCGATGCAAGCAGCGTGCGCTGCGTGCAGCCTTGAAACATACCGGCCGGGTCTGCGCCATGGGCGGCATCTGCCACCCGCAGCACCCGGCCCTGCCCCAGGCTTTGTATACATGCGCGCACGGCCTGGTTGCTGAGGTCCTTATCCGCCCCCGCCAGCATGGCCGGGAATGCCCGCAGACCTGCCTGGCTGCCTTTGTCGGGAAAGGGCGCGCGGTCGGCCGCGCTTGGGCGCGCCGCACAGGCGAGGACCAGCACGCCCGCCATCCGCTGCGGCTGGGCCATGGCCACCGCCAGGCCCAGCCGGGCGCTGTCGGCGGGTAACACCAACACCACCTGCTGCAGATCGCGCTGCGCCATGAATTCCTGCAGTATCTGCTGGTGGGTGGCGAAGCGGTGGAAGCTTTCTTTTTTAGGCTTGTCGCTTTTGCCAAATCCCACCAGGTCGGGGACCACGGCGCGGTGCCCGGCGTGCAGCACCGCCGCAAACAGGGTGCGGTAGCCGTGGCTCCAGCTCTGGGGGCCGTGCAGAAAAAGGTAGGTCAACGGGCGCGCTGCCGCAGTGGCCGGGCGTTCATCCCCGTAATGCATGCGCAGGCCGCCGAGTGTGGGCAGGTCGCTGGTGAAACGCGATGCCCAAGGGGCGGCGGGCAAGCCTTCAAAAGCGGCCTCCGGGGTGCGCAAAGCGTCTTCCCGCAGCGGGTGGTGGGTGCGCTTGTGGTCGGCACGGCGCTGCTGGAAAAAGTCTTGCAGCAGACCCGCGCATGCTTCGGCCTGTACCCCGCCCAACACTTGCGTCTGGTGGTTCAACTGCGGCTGGGCAAACACGTTGATCACCGAGCCGGCCGCGCCGGTTTTGGCATCCGCAGCACCAAACACCACGCGCTGCAGCCGCGCGTGCAGCATGGCGCCACTGCACATGGTGCAGGGCTCCAGGGTGACGAACAGCTCGCAGCCGTCCAGCCGGTAGTTGCCCAGTACCTGGGCTGCTGCGCGCAGGGCGTTGATTTCGGCATGTGCCGTGGGGTCGTGCCCGTCGATGGGGGCGTTACGGCCGGTGGCGATGAGCACACCATCTTTCAGGATGACGGCCCCCACTGGCACCTCACCCGCTGCCGCCGCCAGGCGCGCCTGGGCCAGGGCAAATTGCATGGCATCGGAATCGGTCATCAGGTAATTGCTATATTTATAATAGCTACCAACGCAGGTGGAATATGCGCCAGAAGCCTAAAAGGCTTAAGGTTTTTCATCCGGCACGTCGCGCGGTGTTTGCAGCGCGGCATCCACCGCCTGCTTGACTTGTTGCGGAAGTTGCTTCTGAAGTTGCTGGGCCGATGCCGGGCCTTGCGGTGTGGCCACGAAGGGCGCAATTTGCTTCTTGGCCAGCAGGCTGACAACCACCACCACAAGCAACAAACCCAAAACACTGAAGACGGCGCGCATTACAGTCCCCGGTGGTGAACAAGGTCGTATTTTACGGGCTGCCCGGCACCATTTCGGCTGTCGCTATGGACAGCTACAGACCAATCGGGTGCCATCTCCAATACTTGCGGCATGGATTTTTAAGGAGCCCACCATGTCCCTCGCCACCACTTTTTGCGCCACCGCCCTGCGCGGCCTGGCCGCCTGCCTGCCATCGTCGCCACCCCCAGTTCGGTGGCGCTGGCGTGCTGCAAGGTGTTGGAAATGCTTTCTTGCAGGATGCTCAGCACGTGTAGGGTGCTGCGCGGGTCCAGCCAGGTGAGCGGTGGGTGTGCTGTCTTTGAACAAATAGTCGCTGGGCCCAGCTCCGTGGACACAGCCTTACACTCATTTTCCCCTAGCTCCGCACAGGAAACCACCCGATGACCACCCCACTCTGCCGCTGTGCCTGGGCCGACAGCAGCCCGCTGATGGCCACCTACCACGACGAAGAATGGGGTGTGCCCGAGCATGACAGCCGCGAGTTGTGGGAGAAGTTGGTGCTCGACAGCTTCCAGGCCGGGCTGTCGTGGGCCATCATCCTGCGCAAGCGCGAGGGTTTCCGCGCCGCCTTCGCCCAGTTCGACCCGGTGGCCGTCGCCCGCTTTACCCCCGCCGATGTTGATCGGCTGATGCAAGACCCCGGCATCGTCCGCTCCCGCGCCAAGATCGAGGCCACCATTGGCAACGCCCAGGCCTACTTGGCGATGCAGGCGGCGGGCGTGGACTTCTCCGACTGGCTGTGGGGCATGGTGGGCGGCGCGCCGATCAAGGGCAACGGCACGGTGCCGACCCAGTCGCCCTTGTCGGGCGACATCTCCAAAGCCCTTAAACAAGGCGGTTTCAAGTTTGTCGGCGCAGTGACCATCTACGCCTGGATGCAGGCCGTGGGCATGGTGGACGACCACAGCGCCTTCTGCTTCCGCTACCCGCACACGCTGATGGCGGGGCCCAGCGCTTAACGGACAATCCCCCATGGCGCAACAACCCCCGCTTCAACCCCCGCTTTTTCCCGAATTTAGCGATAGCAACGGCAACGAGCGGCCGCCAGCTTCCATAGTACGCGCGTTGGCCAAAGCCACCACGTCGATGTCGGTGCGTCCGCAGCCGCCCGACCCGGCCTGGACCGCGCTGGCCCAAACCCTGCCACGCCACCTGCGGATGGGCACCTCGTCATGGACCTATCCCGGTTGGGCAGGCTTGCTATGGGATGGCGATTACGCCGACACCATACTCTCCAAACACGGCCTGGCTGCCTACGCCCAGCACCCGCTGTTTCGCACCGTGAGCGTGGACCGCAACTTCTACCGCGCCCTCAGCGCCAGCCAATACGCAGCGTACGCCGCCCAGGTACCCGACGACTTTCGCTTCGTGGTGAAAGCGCCTAGCCTGGTCACCGATGCCCTGGTGCGTGCCGAAAACGGGCGCGGGCAACAGACCAACATCGCCTTCCTGGATGCCGACCTGGCCGTGCAGGATTTCGTATTGCCTGCGCTGGAGGGCCTGGGCCACAAAGTGGGCGCGCTGGTGTTCCAACTCAGCCCTCTGCCACCGCAGTTATTGGCCCGGATGCCAGAAGTGCTGGCGCGGCTAGGCCGGATGCTGGCCGCCCTGCCCGCCCTACAACCCACCGCGCCTGACGGAGTGGTTGCGGTGGAAGTGCGCGACCCGGCCTTCCTCACGCCTGATTTCATCACCGTGCTGCGCAGCGTCGGTGCCACCTATTGCCTAGGCCTGCACCCCAAGCTGCCACCCATCGGCGAACAACTCGGCATGCTGCGTGCCCTCTGGCCCGGTCCGCTGGTCTGCCGCTGGAACCTGAACCGCCTGCACGGTGCCTACGGATACGAAGATGCGCGTGATTTGTACGCCCCGTTCAATGCCATCGTGGACCCCGACCCGGATACCCGCCTGGCCCTGGCCAAAGCCGTGGCGGGCACCATCGGTCGGGGACAGAATGCTTTCGTCACCATCAGCAACAAAGCCGAAGGCTCAGCACCACTCACCGTGTGGGCACTGGCGCAGGATGTGCTGGCTGCACAGCAGCGTTAAAACTTAAGAGAAACAGGCCGCTAGCGCATGTTCCACTTGCACGGCCAGCTACTTATTTGATAGTAGCTGCCCGTGCTTTACGCGTCTTTACTCCCACTCGATGGTGGCAGGCGGCTTGCTCGATACGTCGTAGGTCACGCGGTTGATGCCGCGCACTTCGTTGATGATGCGGCCCGACACTTTTTTCAGCAGCGCGTAGGGCAGCTCGGCCCAGTCGGCGGTCATGAAATCGCTGGTCTGCACGGCACGCAGGGCTACCACGTAGTCGTAGGTTCGGCCATCGCCCATCACGCCCACGCTCTTAACTGGCAGGAACACGGTGAAGGCCTGGCTGGTGAGCTGGTACCAGGTTTTGCCGGTGGCAACGTCGGTGAAGTTATGCAGTTCTTCGATGAAGATAGCATCGGCACGGCGCAGCAAGTCGGCGTATTCTTTTTTGACTTCGCCCAGAATCCGCACGCCCAAGCCGGGGCCTGGAAACGGGTGGCGGTAGACCATCTCAACCGGCAGGCCGAGGGCCACGCCGAGTTCGCGCACTTCGTCCTTGAACAGTTCGCGCAGGGGTTCCAGCAGCGTCAGACCCAGTTCGGCAGGCAAGCCGCCGACGTTGTGGTGGCTCTTGATGGTGACGGCTTTTTTGCTTTTGGCGCCGCCGGACTCGATCACATCGGGGTAAATCGTTCCCTGGGCCAGCCACTTGGCACCTTTGGCACCGTTGCCTTTGAGCTTGGCGGCTTCTTGCTTGAAGATGGTGACGAACTCGCCGCCGATGATTTTGCGCTTGGCTTCGGGATCGGTCACGCCTGCCAGTTTGCCTAGGAACAGCTCGCTGGCATCGGCACGTATCACCTTGGCGTGCAGCTTGCCCACGAACATGTCCATCACCATGTCGCCCTCGTTCAGGCGCAGCAGGCCGTGGTCTACAAACACGCAGGTAAGCTGGTCGCCAATGGCGCGGTGGATCAGGGCGGCGGCCACGGACGAGTCAACACCGCCGGACAGGCCCAAAATCACTTCTTCGTCGCCCACCTGTGCACGGATGGCCGCCACAGCTTCGCTGATGTAGTCGCCCATGATCCAGTCGGGCCGGGTGCCGCAGATGCCGAGCACAAAGCGGTTCAGCAGCGCCTGGCCTTGCACGGTATGGGTGACTTCGGGGTGAAACTGCACGGCGTAGAAATGGCGGGATTCGTCGGCCATACCGGCGATGGGGCAACCATCGGTGCTGGCCATCAACTTGAAGCCGGGTGGCAGCTCGGTGACCTTGTCGCCGTGGCTCATCCACACGTTGAGCATGCCCTCGCCCTCGGGCGTGGTGAAGTCGGCAATGTCTTTGAGCAGCGCAGTGTGGCCGCGGGCGCGTACCGAGGCAAAGCCAAATTCACGGGTGTGGCCGGTTTCCACCTTGCCACCCAGTTGCTGTGCCATGGTTTGCATGCCGTAGCAAATGCCCAACACCGGCACGCCCAAATCGAATACGGACTGGGGCGCGCGATCGGTGGTGTCCTCGGTCACGCTGGCATGGCTGCCTGAGAGGATGATGCCCTTCAGGTTGCCATCGGCGGCGTAAGCGCGCATCCATTCGTCTGTCACATCGCAGGGATGGACTTCGCAAAACACATGGGCATCGCGCACGCGGCGGGCGATGAGCTGGGTCACTTGCGAACCGAAGTCGAGGATAAGGATTTTTTGGTGCATGGGCGCAATTCAAATTAAACGGAGCTATTTCCAACCGGGAACACCGCAAAACTGGCTTTGCCAGGCCGCTGGTGTTGCCCCCTGCAAGGGAATAGGAGAAGCGACACGCAGTGCGCGCAGCCTGGGGGTGTTCAATTCACTCCGAGCGGTAGTTGGGGGCTTCTTTGGTGATCTGCACGTCGTGCACGTGGCTTTCGCGGATGCCGGCCGAGGTGATTTCCACAAATTCGGCTTTGTTTTTCATGTCCTCGATGGTGGCGCAACCGCAGTAGCCCATGCTGGCACGGACGCCGCCCGCCATTTGGAAAATGATGGAGACCATAGAGCCCTTGTACGGGACCCGGCCTTCGATGCCTTCAGGAACCAGCTTGTCGGCGTTGGGGTTCTCGGTGCTGACTTCCTGGAAGTAACGGTCGGCACTGCCCTGCTGCATGGCACCAATGCTGCCCATGCCGCGGTAGCTCTTGTAGCTGCGGCCCTGGAACAGCACCACTTCGCCTGGCGCTTCTTCGGTACCGGCAAACATGCCACCCATCATCACCGTGCTGGCACCGGCGGCGATGGCTTTGGCTATGTCGCCGCTGTAGCGGATGCCACCGTCGGCAATCAAAGGCACGCCGCTGCCCAGCAAGGCGGTGGCCACGTTGTCGATGGCCATGATTTGCGGTACGCCCACGCCCGCCACGATGCGGGTGGTGCAAATGCTGCCAGGGCCGATGCCGACCTTGACCGCATCCGCACCGGCTTCGGCCAGAGCCAGAGCAGCTGCGCCGGTGGCGATATTGCCGCCAATCACATCGATGTGGGGGTAGTTTTGCTTGATCCAGCGTACGCGGTCGATCACGCCCTTGCTGTGGCCGTGGGCCGTGTCGACCACGATGGCATCCACACCGGCACGCACCAGTGCTTCAACGCGCTCTTCGGTTCCGTCGCCCACGCCCACCGCTGCGCCTACACGCAACTGGCCACGGGCATCGCGCGCCGCGTTGGGAAAGCTGGTTTGCTTGGTGATGTCTTTGACGGTGATCAGGCCCTTGAGCTCGAACGCGTCGTTGATGACCAGCAGGCGCTCCAGCTTGGACTTGTTCAGCAAGGCCTTGGCTTCGGCCAACGATGCGCCTTCCATGACCGTGACCAGCTTTTCACGCGGGGTCATGATCTGGCTCACGGGCACGTCGTAGCGGGTTTCAAAGCGCAGGTCTCGGCTGGTGACGATGCCGACCACTTTGCCGCCGTCGCACACCGGAAAACCGGAAATACCCAGCTGCGCCGACATGTCGATCACTTGGCGAACGGTGTGGCTCGGGGTAATGATGACGGGATCGCGCAGCACACCGGATTCGTAGCGCTTGACCTTGAGCACTTCGGCAGCTTGCTGCTTGGGTGTAAAGTTTTTGTGCACGATACCCATGCCGCCTTCCTGGGCCATGGCGATGGCCAAGCGGGCTTCGGTGACGGTGTCCATGGCGGCAGACACCAGGGGCAGATTCAGGGTGATGTTGCGGGAGAGGCGGGTCGCAAGAGACGTGTCCTTGGGCAGGACTTGGGAGAACGCTGGCACTAGCAACACATCGTCGAAAGTGAGCGCTTTTCCTAGCAGACGCATATAGAAAGCTCCAAAAGCCAGATTGTACTAGCCCGCAAGGGCCCCTATTTCTATCTCAAGCCCCGCCGAATTGCCTCTAGGCCTGTGCAAAGCCTGTAAAACAACATCACCCAGAGCTAAACTGCGGGCATGAAACTGCACAAATCGCTTGTTCTTGTCATTGGATGTGCCTTGTCATGGGGGACTGCCGCCCAGTGGCAGTGGATTGACAACAGCGGCAGCAAAGTGTTCAGCGACCGGGGGCCGCCGCCCGATATTCCGGCCAAAAATATTTTGAGGCAGCCGGGTGGCATGCCTAAAAGCCTGGCAGCGGCCCCGGCCACCGTGCCCGCATCCGCACCTGCTCCGCCCAAGGTCAGTGGCATCGACAAGGCGCTGGAAGAAAAGAAGAAGCAGGCCGAAGATGCCGAAGCAGCCAAAAAGAAAATTGAGTCTGACAAACTGGCCGCCACCCGTATCGATAACTGCGCGCGCGCCAAGCAATCACAGGCTACTTTTGACTCTGGAATTCGAATTGCCCGCGTCAACGAAAAAGGCGAGCGCGAGATCCTGGACGACGCGGCCCGCACATCCGAACTCAAGCGCGTGCAGGAAGTGATCACCTCCGAATGCAAATAACGGCCGTGTCTGGTTTTAGTACCCGGCCTTCGCTCCAGCCCGCTTCTTGGTAAACAAGCCTGCGCGTCCTGCCCCCTGGCGGGTGAATCGTGTGCGTCGGGCGACTTTCGGGTCTACGGTAAGCGGACGGTACAACTCCACCCGGTCCAGATCCACCAGCAGCTGCGTGTGTGCCGCCAATTTACCCCATACCCCCGTGTCCAAGCCGTGTACATCTAGGCCGGCAAAAGCGGCCAGCACGCTGCTGGCACGCAATGCATCGGCCACGCAAGCACCATGGGGCAGATCGACCTGCACCTCAACGACTTGGCCCGGCGCTAAGGCGCACACCACGGTGATGTGCAACGCGGTATCAACCATAGACCTGCTCTGCACGCTTCACAAAAGCATCGACCATGCTGCCTGCGATGCGGTCAAACACCGGACCCACCAGGGCCGACAGCGCCATATTGTCAAACCCATAGTTGAGTTGCAGATCGACCCGGCATGCCCGTTGGCTACCGTCGCCCACTGGGGTGAAGCTCCAGGTACCGTCCAAGTTAGAGAACGGGCCTTTGACGAGTTTCATCAGCACCTGACGGCTTGCCTGGCTGGTGACGTGGGTGTTGTGCGTGACAAATTTTTGGTGGATGCCACCAAAAGCGATGCCGACTTCGGCGGTCATGCCGCTGGCATCTTCGCTGAGCACGGCGGCCTGGTCGCACCAGGGCAAAAACTGCGGATACAGCGCAACCTGGGTGACCAGAGCGAACATTTCTTCGGCGCTGTACCAGATGAGGACGGACTTGTGGACGTTTTTCATAGAATGGAGGGCTGCGCGGGATTGTAGAACCAGCTCCCTCCCTCCTCTCATCTAGAAGCTAATGGCCAAAAAACCCGATCCTACTGCCCGCATTGCCGACAACAAAAAGGCCGCTTTCAACTACTTCTTCGAGGAGCGCATCGAGTGCGGCCTGGTGCTGGAAGGCTGGGAAGTCAAATCGCTGCGCGAAGGCAAGGTACAGCTCACCGACGGCTACGTGGTGGTGCGCGGTGGCGAGCTATTCCTCATCGGCTGCCAGATCCATCCCTTGAATTCGGCTTCGACCCACATCAGCCCTGACAAAGTTCGAACCAAAAAACTACTGCTACACAAAGAACAAATCAAAAAGCTGATTGTCAAGGTGGAGCAAAAAGGCTATACCTTGGTGCCATTGAACCTGCACTGGAAGGCCGGCAAGATCAAATGCGAAATCGCCTTGGCCAAGGGTAAGGCTGAGCACGACAAGCGCGACACCATCAAAGACCGGGAAGGCAAGCGCGAGGTGGAGCGCGCGATGAAATCTCGCCAGAGGTAGATGTCAAGCAAGGCCTCGCTTTCAAGCTAACTGTGTTTAGATGCCTGCCGCGAGCTTTACAAACCAGGTTTTCATCCAGGTCCAGTGTAGGCTCATACTAAGTTACATTTCGATGCAATTTAACCTGGAAAAGCCATGCCATCTTTCATCTCCAACCTGTCTGTCGCCAAGCGACTCGGCCTAGGCTTTGCCCTCGTTTTGGCACTGTCGTTTGCCATCATTGTGGTCAGCATTGCGCGGCTGAACGCAGTCGCGGAAGCAGCGCAATACATGGTGGCCAGCCCCGTGAAAACCGAGCGTATCGTCAGCGACTGGTACCGCAACATCCACACGGGCGTGCGCCGCACCGGGGCGATTGCCAAGAGCAACGACCCGGCAGTCGCCACCTTTTTTGCAGAAGACCAGGCAGCATCCTCCAAAACCTCGGCCGAATACCAAAAAATGGTGGAGTCCTTGATGGACACTGAGCAGGAAAAAACCCTCCTCAGGCAAATCCTCGAAGAGCGCAAAGCCTATGTCGCGGTGCGCGATGCCATCCTGGCCCTTAAAAAAGAAGGCAAGACGGATGAAGCCGGCCAGTTGCTCGACCAAAAATTTATCCCCGCATCCAAAACTTACATGGCCAAGATGGAAGAGTTGCTGAACAACCAACGCCAGGATATCGACAAACAAGCCACTATCATCCAGGACAACTTTGCCGCCAGCCGCAACCTGATGGTGCTGCTGGGGGCCATCAGCCTGGCATTGAGTGCCACCATTGCGTGGCTGCTGTCGGGTTCCATCACCGGGCCGTTGGCCCAGGCCAGCGCAGTGGCACGGCAAGTGGCCTCGGGCGACCTGACCGCCCGCATTGACAACCAGCGCACTGACGAACTCGGCGAACTGCTGTCAAGCCTGCAAAGCATGCAAACCAACCTGGTCCAGGTGGTGTCGAATGTGCGCTCCGGCTCGGAAAGCGTATCTACAGCCAGTGCCGAGATTGCCGAAGGCAACAACGACCTGAGTGCCCGCACCGAAAGCCAGGCCAGCGCCCTAGAGCAAACTGCGGCATCTATGGAAGAGCTCAGCTCCACCGTCAAGCAAAACGCCGACAACGCCCGCCAAGCCAACCAGCTGGCCATGAGCGCCTCCAGCGTCGCCATCCAGGGCGGCCAGGTCGTGGGCCAGGTGGTCGAGACTATGAAGGGCATCAACGAATCCTCGCGCAAGATCTCGGACATCATCCAGGTGATCGACGGTATTGCCTTCCAGACCAACATCCTCGCGCTGAATGCTGCGGTGGAAGCCGCCCGAGCGGGCGAACAGGGCCGCGGGTTTGCCGTGGTGGCCAGTGAAGTGCGCAGCCTGGCCGGACGCTCGGCCCAGGCCGCCAAGGAAATCAAGAGCCTGATCGGTGCCAGCGTGGAGCGCGTCGAACAAGGCAGCTTGCTGGTGGACCAGGCAGGTGTGACCATGACCGAAGTGGTCAGCTCCATCCGCCGGGTAACTGACATCATGGGCGAGATCAGCGCCGCCAGCAACGAGCAATCCCTGGGTGTGGCCCAGATCGGCGAAGCCGTGACCCAGATGGACCAGGCTACCCAGCAAAATGCCGCCCTGGTCGAGGAAATGGCCGCAGCCGCCAGCAGCCTGCGCAACCAGGCCCATGACCTGGTGCAGGTCGTCGCCGTGTTCAACCTGGGCTCACAAGGGGCTCAGCAGCATTTGCCATTGGGCATGCGCCGATAAGCAGGAACCTTTCCACGCTGCCGGTATCATCTTCCTATGCGCCGTTTTTTCCTGGTCCTCATGATCGCCCTGCTGCCTTTGCGCGGCTGGGTGGGCGAGGCGATGGCCATGGAAATGTTGGCGCAGTATTCAAATGCTATTCAAAATATAGCTACCAGCGTAGATAAGGTAAGCGCCAGCAGCCCATTTGATACAGAAATGAAAGCCGACCACGCGCCCTGTCCTGGGCATGCCGAGTCTGCTGAACACGCCGAGCATGGTGCCGACTCCAGTACACCCCACTGCGGCACCTGCCCGCTGTGCCAGATGTGCCACACCGTGGCGGCTCCGGCCCCATGGGTTGTGCCCTCGTCCCTGTGGCTGGGCCATATCCAACCCGCTACCGGCCACGCCCGGTTCGCCAATGCGCCCGCTGCGTTTGCGCTGAAACCACCCATTTCCTGAACGTCCTAGCCGTAGTCCGTCCGCAATCTGCCTGAACCGGCCAGCTTGCGGATACCGCTTGAGTCGTTCAGGAGACCATTTTGAAAGCTATTTTTATAAGCGCCAGTGCGCTGCTGTGTGCAGCCGCGTGGGCGCAAACCCCATTGTCCCCTTCAGACCCGTTGGTCCGCGTGCCTACCGTAGCCTACCGCTCGGTGTTTGCCGACACTCCTACCGGAATTGAAACCAGATCACTGGACTGGAAGCGCGCCAATGCCGATGTTTCCCAGTTCCCGCGCGGCCATACAGATGTGTTGAAGTGGGAGCAGGCCACCGCGCGCGCCGCCCAAAAGCCGCAGGCCGCCCAATGAGCCGCCGCTTTCGAACCACCGGCATGACGTTGACCGTGCTGGCCTTGACGGGGTGCGCCACCCTTTCGCCCGACGGCGACTTGGACGCGGTACTGCAGCTCACCCAAGGCAAAACCGCAGGAGTCAATGCAGCGCTGGCCCCTAGCCCGCAAGCGATCGCCGCGCTACTGGCCCAGCCGCTCAGCGCCGAAGCCGCCGTGCGCATCGCTTTACTGAACAGCCCGCAAATGCAGGGAGCGTTTGCCAACTTGGGGGTGAGCGACGCGGAGAGGGTGCAAATGGGTCGCCTGCCCAACCCGCGCTTCGCCATTGGCCGCTTCACCGAAGGCGACACGCGCGAGATCGAACGCATGCTCAGCTTCAACGTGCTCGGGTTGCTAGCCCTGCCCTGGCGCGCCCAATGGCAAGGGCAACAGCACGCACTCGCCCAACTGCAGGCCGCGCAGGAGGTAGTGCGGCTGGCCGCAGACACACGCAAGGCCTGGATCACCGCGGTGGCCGCCCAGCAAACCGCTCTGTACCTACGTGACGTGAAAGAAGCCGCCGAGGCCGGGGCCGAGCTGGCCCGGCGCATGGCCAGGGTAGGCAACTGGAGTCGCCTGGAGCAGGCCCGCGAACAGCTGCTACTGGCAGATGCCACGGCGCAGCTCGCCCGCGCCCAGAACATCGCTTTTAGCTCCCGCGAAAAGCTCATCCGCCTAATGGGCCTATGGGGCGCACAAACCGGCTTTGTGCTCGCCGACCGCCTGCCCGACCTGCCCAAGGTGGCTACCGAGATGACCGACATCGAAGCCCAGGCCCTGCGCGAGCGGCTGGACGTACGCACCGCCGTAGCACGCACTCGCTATATCGCCCAGCAGGAAGGCTTTGACAAAGTGGAGGGCTATTTCGACGGTCTGGCACTCGGCTATACCCGCAACACCACGTTCGACAACGCCAACGGCAGCAAATCCGCCAAGCGCGGCTGGGAGCTGGAGCTGCCTTTGCCTCTGTTCGACTGGGGCGGTGCCCGCAACGCCCGCGCCAAGGCCACGGTCCTGCAATCGACGGCCCAGGTGCGCGCCGTGGCCATCCAGGCCCGCTCCGAGGCGCGTGAGGCTTACTTTGGCTACCGCACGGCTTTCGACCTGGCCGTGCACTACCGCGACGAGATCGTGCCGCTGCGCAAGTTCATCCTGGATGAACTGGTGCTGCGCTACAGCGGCATGCTGGCCAGTGTGTGGGAACTGCTGGTCGAGACCCGGCAGCAAACCATGGCCGTAAACAGCGCCATCGAAGCCCAACGCGACTTCTGGCTGGCCGAGGCCGATCTACAGACTGCCCTGACGGGTACCTCGCCTGGCGCATTGGCATCCCTGGCAAGTGGCGCAATTGCCGAAGCCGCAACTTCACAAGGACATTGATATGGACCGCAGAACCTTTTTCGGCAGCGCGGTGCTGGCCGCCGGTGTGGGCAAAGTCGCCCTGGCCGCCTTGCCCGAGCCAGTGATCGCCACCACAGCAGCCACCGCCCCGCCACTCATACCGACGACAGGCCGCCCGTATAACCCGGTGGTTACCCTCAACGGCTGGACCTGCCCCTGGCGCATGCACGCAGGGGTGAAAGAATTTCACCTGGTGGCCGAGCCCGTGGTGCGCGAGATCGCCCCCGGCATGCAGGCCACGCTGTGGGGTTACAACGGCCAGTCGCCCGGCCCCACCATCGAGGTAGTGGAGGGCGACCGCGTGCGCATCTTCGTCACCAACCGTCTGCCCGAGCACACCACCATCCACTGGCACGGCCAGCGCCTGCCCAACGGCATGGACGGCGTGGGCGGCCTCACGCAGCCGCAGATCCCGGTGGGCAAAACCTTTGTCTACGAATTCGAGGCGCGCCGTCCCGGCACCTTCATGTACCACCCGCACGCCGACGAAATGGTGCAAATGGCCATGGGCATGATGGGCTTTTGGGTGACGCACCCCAAAACCAAAACCCCGTTTATTGCCGAAGTGCAGCGCGACTTCTGCTTTTTACTGAACGCCTACGACATCGACCCCGGCAGCAGCACACCCAAGCCCAACACCATGCTGGACCAGAACCTGTGGACCTGGAACAGCCGCGCCTTCCCCGGCATCGACACGCTTAACGTGCGCCAGGGCGACCAGGTGCGCATCCGCGTGGGCAACCTCACCATGACCAACCACCCCATCCACCTGCACGGCCATGAATTTGTGGTCACCGGCACCGACGGCGGCCCGGTGCCCCCCAGTGCCCGCTGGCCCGAGGTGACCACCGACATCGCGGTGGGCCAGATGCGGCAGATCGAATTTCTGGCCGATGAGCCCGGCGACTGGGCCCTGCACTGCCACAAAAGCCACCACACCATGAATCCCATGGGCCACACCGTGCCCAACATGATCGGCGTGGACCACCGCGGCCTGGTGCAAAAAATCCAGAAGCTGGTGCCTGATTACATGCTGATGGGCGAGCGCGGCATGGCCGACATGGGCGAAATGCAGATGCCCATCCCCGACAACACCCTGCCCATGATGACCGGCACCGGACCGTACGGCCCCGTCGAGATGGGGGGTATGTTCACCACCCTCAAGGTGCGCAAGGAGCAAAAACCGGGCGACTACCGCGACCCTGGAGCGTACCCACAGCCAACCGGCACCCGTGCATATGAATGGACGGGGAAATTGACAGAACCCGCCCGGCTCCCCGCTGCTGCACCCGCCAATACCCTGCAAGTACGCAAACCCGGCGCAGGTGCACACAACAACCACTGAAACCAGTAGCTCCTAAAACCATAGCTACCAGCGCATACAACGCCTGCGCTAGAGCCCTATTTTCTTTAAATTCAAGCAAACACAAACACCATGCAAAAACAAACTCTGATCGCCACCCTTTTTGCCACCACCTGCGCCCTGGCTTTGGCCCACGGCGACGAAACCCACGCCAAAGCCGCGGGCCCCGCCAAGATGGAACAAAAAGCCTGGGGTATTGCAGGCGACATCAAAAAAGTTAGCCGTACCGTCACATTGACCATGACAGATGCGATGCGCTTTGACCCCAGCCAGATCAATGTCAAGCAGGGTGAAACCATCCAATTCGTGGTCAAAAACAGTGGTGCGGTATTGCATGAAATGGTGATCGGCACCCCCAAAGACCTGGACGAACACGCCGCATTGATGCTCAAGTTTCCCAACATGGAACATGACGAACCCTACATGGCACACGTGGGCGCAGGCAAAACCAGCGAAATCATCTGGCACTTCAACCAAACCGGCAGCTTCGACTTTGCCTGCCTGATCGCTGGGCATTACCAAGCAGGCATGCGCGGCAAGATCACGGTCGCGGCCAAATAAACCCCAGGAAACACCATGCGTACCCTCACCATCACCCTGAAAATCCTGGCTATCGCCACTATCAGCACTGCGGCCCTGGCCCAGTCCACCCTGCCCTTCACCGACGGCGAAGTCCGCAAAGTGGACCTATTGACCCAGAAAATCACCTTGAAACACGGCGAAATCAAGAACCTGGACATGCCGCCCATGAGCATGGTGTTCCAGGTCAAAAACCCGGCGCTGCTGGCGAACGTGAAGGCCGGGGACAAGGTGAAGTTCGTCGCCGAGCAGATCGGTGGTGCGCTGGTGGTAACCGACCTCCAACCCGCTCCTTAACGGGAAATAGCTTTCATGGCTAGGAGTGCGCTGCACCCGAGTCCATGCAAGTCAGTGCAAATCCGCCGCCAGCGTTTCAATGATGGGGCACGGCAGCTCCTTGCCCGTGTGTTCGCAGGCATCTATCAAATGCGATAGCGCCAGTTGCATGCGCTGCAGGTCGGCCAGCCGGGTGCGGATCTCGTCCAGCCGCTGGCCCGCAATCTGGCGGATAGCGATGCGGTCCTGGCCATCCTCCAGCGACAACAGCTCGGCCACCTCGTCCAGTGAAAAGCCCAGCTCCTGAGCCCGCTTGATGAAACGGATGCGCTGGCCCATCGCTACCGGGTAGTGGCGGTAGGCCCCACGCGACTCGGGCACGGGCAGCAGGCCGCGCTGCTGGTAGTAGCGGATGGTTTCCACTCCGACCCCGGCGGCTTGGGCCAGCTTGCCAATGGTCAGGGTGGCGGTAGGGGTTATATCCATAAAGACCTTTAAAAAACGCTTGACTCTGGGGTTGACTACGGAGTTTATGCTTAGCGCATTGAGTTTGCAAAGGAGCCCTCCATGAAAGACCCAGTCTGTGGCATGACTGTGACCGAACAGTCTGCCCACGCTCATCCCTACTTGGGTCATAGCTATTATTTCTGTAGTGCAGGATGCAAAACCAAATTTGCTGCCAACCCGCAGAAGTACCTCACCCCGCCGGCACCGAGCCCGGCGGTGGCCGGGGCCGTCTACACCTGCCCCATGCACCCTGAGGTGCGGCAAGACCATCCTGGCAGCTGCCCGCACTGCGGCATGGCGTTAGAGCCGGAAATGCCCAGCCTGGACGAGGCCGAAAATCCCGAGCTGGTGGACTTTCGCCGCCGCTTCTGGTGGACTCTGCCGCTCAGCGTGGCGGTGATGCTGCTGGCCATGCTGGGGCACCGCCTGCAGTGGTTCGACATGCAGGTGCAAAGCTGGGTCGAGCTGGCATTAAGCCTGCCGGTGGTGCTATGGGCAGGCGCACCATTTTTTGTGCGTGGCTGGCAATCGCTGCGTAACCGCAGCCCAAACATGTGGACCCTGATCAGCCTGGGCACGGGAGCGGCTTTTGTCTACAGCCTGGTGGCCACGCTGGCACCGCAGGTGTTTCCGGCAACCTTCATGTCCATGGGCCGGGTGGCGGTGTACTTTGAGGCGGCGGCTGTGATCATTTCGCTCACGCTCTTGGGCCAGTTGCTGGAGCTCAAGGCGCGGTCACAAACCTCGGCGGCCATCAAATCCCTGCTCGGCCTGGCGCCCAAAACCGCCCGCCGCATCGCCGACGACGGCAGCGAAACCGACATTCCGCTCACCCACGTGCACATCGGCGACCGCCTGCGCGTGCGCCCCGGCGAAAAAGTGCCGGTGGACGGTATGGTCCTGGACGGCAGCAGCGCAGTGGACGAATCGATGTTGACGGGAGAACCCATGCCTGTCACCAAGCGCAGCGGCGACAAGCTGATCGGTGCCACGCTCAACACCAGCGGCGCGCTCACCATGCGGGCCGAGCGGGTGGGCTCGGGCACCATGCTGTCGCAGATCGTGCAAATGGTGGTGCAGGCGCAGCGCTCCAAAGCGCCGATGCAGCGCATGGCCGATTCGGTGGCGGGCTACTTTGTGTTTGGCGTGGTGTCCATCGCCGTGTTGACCCTGTTCGCCTGGGGCCTCTTTGGCCCCGCGCCCAGCTGGAGCTACGGCCTGATCAACGCAGTCGCCGTGCTCATCATCGCCTGCCCGTGTGCGTTGGGGCTGGCCACGCCCATGTCCATCATGGTGGCCACCGGGCGCGGTGCCACCCAGGGCGTGCTGTTCCGCGATGCCGCCGCGATTGAGAACTTTCGCAAGATCGACACCCTGATTGTCGATAAAACCGGCACGCTGACCGAAGGCAAGCCGGTATTCCACAGTGCGCTGGCCCTGCCAGGCTTCGATACCGACAGCGTGCTGCGCCTGGCCGCCAGCCTGGACCAGGGCAGCGAGCATCCGCTGGCCGATGCCATCGTCCGCGCAGCCCGCGAACGTGGTCTGGCCCTGGCCCCGGTCGAGGCCTTTACATCGGCCAGCGGCATTGGCGTGCAAGGCCAGGTGGAAGGGCATGCGCTGGCGCTGGGCAACACCGGGCTACTGCAGCAAAGGGGGGTGTCGGTGGCAGAGTTGGAAGTGCAGGCCGAAGCCTTGCGCAAAGAGGGTGCCAGCGTCATTTACCTGGCGGTGGATGGCCACCTGGCCGGGATGCTGGCCGTGGCCGACCCTATCAAAGCCAGCACTGCCGAAGCCTTGGCCACGCTGACGGCAGCGGGCATCCGCATCGTGATGGCCACCGGCGACGGTGTGGGCACCGCGCAGGCCGTAGCCCAAAAACTCGGCATTACCGAGGTGCATGGCGAAGTCCAACCCGCCGACAAGCTGGCCCTGGTGGTGCGGCTACAAAAAGAAGGCCGTAAAGTGGCCATGGCGGGCGATGGCATCAACGATGCCCCGGCGCTGGCACAGGCCGATGTGGGCATCGCCATGGGTACCGGCACCGACGTGGCGATGCACAGCGCCCAGGTGACCTTGGTCAAAGGCGATCTGCGCGGCATTGCCACGGCGCGGACCTTGTCCCAGGCCACCATGGCCAATATGCGGCAGAACCTGGGTTTTGCCTTTGTTTACAACGCGCTGGGCGTGCCGCTGGCCGCGGGCGTGCTGTTTCCATGGACCGGCTGGCTGCTGTCGCCCATGGTGGCGGCCCTGGCCATGAGCCTGAGCTCGGCCTCGGTTATCACCAATGCCCTGCGCCTGCGCCATGCCAAACTGAAAACCGATACCCTTTAGACATCTGGAGTGAACCGACCATGACTACCTTTGAAATCACCGGCATGACCTGTGGCGGCTGCGTCAAGCGCGTGCAGGCCAAGCTGGAAGCCGTCGCCCCCGGCGTGCAAGTTCAGTTGACACCGCCACAAGCCACGGTGCCGGGCGCACAGGATGTAAACACCTTGCAAGCCGCGCTGGCGGGCAGCCACTACAGCCTCATCGCACCGGCCGTGGTGGCACCACCGCCCGATGCCGCTCCCAGTTGGTTCGCCACCTACCGCCCCTTGCTGCTGATAGCGGCCTACATCCTGGGCGCCAGCCTGCTGGTGCAAGGCGCGCAGCTTAGCGCCATGGAAACCATGCGCTACTTTATGGCCGGGTTCTTTGTGGTGTTTTCGTTCTTCAAGCTGCTGGACGTGGCCGCGTTTGCCGATGCATATGCGGGCTACGACCTGCTGGCGCGGCACTGGCGGCCCTGGGGCTTTATCTACCCGTTTGTGGAACTGGCGCTGGGCATGGCCTACCTGGCCAACGTGCAGCCGGTACTGACCAACACGGTGACGCTGGTGGTGATGGGCTTCTCGGCCATCGGCGTGATGGGCGCGGTGCTGGACAAGCGCAGCATCCGCTGTGCCTGCCTTGGCACGGTGTTCCAGTTGCCCATGTCCACCGTCACCATCATCGAAGACGTGGGCATGGTGGCCATGGCGGCTATCGCCCTGGCGATGTAATTACCAGGTGCTAACCAAATTTTTACCAGGTGCCCTTAGGCTTACGGGCTCGCACCGCGCTGGACACCATCTCCACCGTGGCCGGGCGATTAGCCTTCTGGGCGAAATCAATGGCGGTGAGTTCTTTTTGGTTCTTCAGCAGTGGGTCGGCGCCTTCGTCCAGCAGCAGCTTGACGGCATCGTCGCTGCCGTACTGCGCGGCCATCATCAGCGGAGTGCTGCCGTTGGGCGAGGCCGCGTCGATGTAGGCGTAGTTCTCCAGCAGCAGACGCATTACGTCGAGGTGGCCCCGGGTGGCGGCGTAGTGCAGCGGGGTCCAGCCGGTCTTGTTGACATCGGCACCCTTGGCGATGAGCTGGGTGCAAACGTCCAACTCGCCCTGCAGCGCGGCAATCATCAGCGGGCTTTCGTCTTGGGCATTGCGGGTTTCGGCCTTGATCTTGGGCCAGGCCAGCAAGGCTTTGGCGGCGTTGAAGTTCTCGCCCTTCAGCGCCAGGTACAGGCCCGAGCGGCCTTGCGCATCGGTGGTGTTGCCGTCAAACCCACGTTTCAGCAGCGACTGGATGCTGCTGGCGTTGTCGCGCTGGATGGCGGTAAAAAAGTCGTCAAACGAACCCGCTTGCGCAGCGGTAAACCCCATTAAAACAACAAGGTAGATAGCTTTCTTAAAGTGCTTTATCACGACAAAACTCCGCTGAACAGGCGGTCGAAATTGGCACTGGTGGTGTGCGCCACCTCTTCGACCGAGAGCTTCTTGATGTCCGCCACCTGCTTGGCCACATAGGGCACGTAGGCGGGCGTATTGGTCTTGCCCCGGAACGGCATGGGCGCGAGGTAGGGGCTGTCGGTCTCGATCAGCAGGCGGTCCATGGGCACAAACGCGGCCACATCGCGGATGTCCTGGGCGGTCTTGAAGGTCAAAATGCCCGAAAAAGAAATGTAGAACCCCAGGTCCAGCGCCGCGCGGGCCACGGCCTGGGTTTCGGTGAAGCAGTGGAACACGCCGCCCGCGCTGCCCGCCGATCCATCCTCGCCCTCCTCGCGCAGGATGGCGATGGTGTCGTCGGACGCGCTGCGGGTGTGGATTACCAGCGGTTTGGCCACCTGGCGGGCGGCGCGGATGTGGGTGCGAAAGCGCGCGCGCTGCCACTCCATATCGGCCACGCTGCGTTCGCCCAGGCGGTAGTAGTCCAACCCGGTCTCACCAATGCCCACCACGCGGGGCAAGGCCGAGCGTTGCAGCAAATCCTCCAGCGTGGGCTCTTGCACGTCGTCGTTGTCGGGGTGCACGCCCACCGTGGCCCAAAAGTTATCAAAGCCGGTGGCCAGGGCGTGCACATCGGCAAATTCTTCGAGCGTGGTGCAGATGCACAAGGCGCGGGTGACCTGGGCTTCGGCCATGGCGGTGCGGATGGCAGGGAGCTGCACGGCCAAATTGGGCATGCTGAGGTGGCAGTGGGAATCTGTGAACATCGGGTAAACACAACCGCGCGTGTAAGCGCAGAGAAAAAACTAAATCGTTTGGGTAGGCCGGTCCGAGGCCAAGTGCGCCCCCAAGATCTCTTCAATCTTGATCTTCAGGAGGCGGGCCTTTTCCTCTTTGGGGAACTGGATGCCCACGCCCTGGGTGCGGTTGCCTGCCGCGCGGGCAGGCGTGACCCAGGCTACGCGCCCGGCGATGGGGTAGCGCTGCGGGTCGTCCGGCAGGGACAGCAACACATACACGTCGTCGCCCAGCTGGTAGTCGCGGGCGGTGGCGATGAACAGGCCGCCTTCGGTGAACATCGGGATGTAGGCCGCGTGCAGCGCGCCTTTTTCCTTGATGGCCAATTGGATGACGCTAGGGCGGGGCGAGGAATGGTTGCTACTCATGGCCGCGAGTTTAGGACGTTTTGGGCCCTGCCCACCAGCGATTCCAGCAGCAGCCCTGCATTAAACGGGTGCTCCACCACACGGGCGGTGGCGTTCAGGTCTTTGGACCATTGGGTGAGCACGGTCACCGAGGGTGCGGCAGGCAAATCGCTGGCCGCAAAAAACCTCGGCACGGCCCCCACGCGGGCCAGCAGCAGGTCGTGGCAAAGCTTTTGCAAGGCATCGACCACCTGGGCCGGAGTCCAGTCGGAAAACACGGTCAATACGCCCTGCCCCACAGCGCGGGGAATGGCCGACCAGCTTTGCGCTGTGCGCCCGGCTCGGGCCCATTGCAGGGCATCTTCCGGGCGGCTTCCGGCTGCGGCCAGCAGCACCGGGGCATCGGCGACAGGCACGCCCTGCGCCTGCAGCCAGGCGGTGGACACGTCTTTTTCAGGCCAGACCATGTTGTGGCCCATGCAGCGGCTGCGGATGGTGGGCAACAATTGGTGGGCGGCCCCCGTGGCCAGCACAAACTTCACGTCACCCGGCGGCTCTTCCAGGGTTTTGAGCAGAGCGTTGGCCGTAATGTGGTTCATGCGCTCGGCCGGGTACACCAGCACCGCCTTGCCCCGGCCCCGGCCGCTGGTGCGCTGCGAGAACTCGACCGCATCGCGCATGGCGTCCACGCGGATTTCCTTGCTGGCCTTGCGCTTCTTGTCGTCGATGTCGGACTGGGCCTTTTCGCTCAGCGGCCAACCGAGCTCGACCATCATGGCTTCGGGCATCAGCAGGCACAGGTCAGCATGGGCGTGTACGTCAATGGCGTGGCAGCTGGGGCACTGGCCGCAGGCACCTTGTGCGGTGGGCACATCGCACAGCCAGGCGCGCACCAGCTCCATCGCCAGGCTGTACTGGCCCAGGCCGCTGGGGCCTTGCAGCAGCCAGGCGTGGCCGCGCTGGGCCAGCAGGCTGTCGCGCTGCTGGGCCACCCAAGGGGGTAAAAGGGGGTTGCTCACACCGCCTCCAGCCAACCACGGCCCACCAGCACAGCATGGATCTGCTGCCACACCGCATCGCGCTCCACGTCAGCTGCTATGCGGGCAAACCGTGCCGGGGCCTGGGCGGCGCGCTGGGCATAGCCGTCGGCCACGCGGGCAAAAAAGGCGGCGGGTTGGGACTCGAAACGGTCGGGCACACGGGCTCCGGCCAAGCGCTCGGCGGCCACGGCGGGTGGCAGGTCAAACCACAGCGTAAGGTCAGGATTTCGAATGAAATTAGCACCTAGCGCAGGTACTGCTTGCACGTATAGCTCTAAATTTGATAGCACACTGAGATCGAAGCCCCGACCACCGCCCTGGTAGGCAAAGGTTGCGTCGGTAAAACGGTCGCAGACCAGCACCTCGCCCCGCGCCAAGGCGGGTTCGATCACGTTTTGCAGATGGTCGCGCCGGGCAGCGAAGACCAGTAGCGCCTCGGTTAGCGGGTCCATGGGGTCGCCCAAAACCATGGCCCGCAGCTTCTCGGCCAGCGGCGTGCCTCCGGGTTCGCGGGTCAGCGTGACCACCCTTCCCTGCGCTTCAAAGGCAGCGGCGACAGTGGCAATATGGCTGGACTTGCCCGCGCCGTCTATGCCTTCAAAGCTGATAAAGATGCCGGATGGGTTCATTTTTTGCGTTGAAACTTGTTGACGGCAGTGTTGTGCTCGTCGAGATTGCTGCTGAACTGGCTGGTGCCATCGCCGCGCGCCACAAAGTACAGGGCCGTGGTGGCGGCGGGCTGCACCGCTGCCAAGAGCGACTGCGTGCCGGGCATGGCAATCGGTGTGGGCGGCAGGCCCCGGCGCAGGTAGGTGTTGTAAGGCGTGTCGGTTTGCAAGTCGCGCTTACGCAGGTTGCCGTCAAAGTCGGCACCCAGGCCGTAGATCACGGTAGGGTCGGTTTGCAGCGGCATGCCAATGCGCAGCCGGTTGTTGAACACGCCCGCCACCAGTGTGCGGTCGCCCGACTGGCCGGTTTCTTTCTCGATGATGCTGGCCAGGGTCAGGGCCTGTTCCGGGGTTTTGGCTTCGCTGCTGGGCTGGCGCAGCGCCCAGGCGGCGGCCAGCTTTTTGTCCATGGCGTGCAGAGCCCGCTTGAGCACCGCAAAGTCGCTGCTGCCCTTGGAGTAGGTATAAGTGTCAGGGAAGAAACGGCCCTCGGGATGCACGCCCGGGCGGCCCAGCGCGGCCATGATGGACGCATCGCCCAGCGCTTGGCTGTCGGGCTTGAGCTGCTCTGCTTTGGATAGCGCGGCACGCACCTGGGTGAAGTTCCAGCCCTCCACCAGCGTCACCGAGCGCAACGCCTCGTCGCCGCGTACCAGCTTGCCCAGCAGACTGATGGGCGTGGTGCCGGTGGTGATTTCATAGCTGCCGGCCTTGATCTGGCGGGAGTTGCCCGAGGCGCGGAACCAGGCGTAGAGCAGCACCGGTGACGTCTGCACGCCCGCGTCCACCGCCGCCTGCGCCACACCCCGCGCGCCCGTGCCAGGCTCGATGGACACATCCAACGACGGCGCGGCCAGGGCCAGCGGCTGGTGTAACCACCACCATGCTGCACCGCCGCCCACACCCGCTACCAAGAGCAAGAGAAAGAGCAAAACCAAGATCAGACGACGCACAGCCTTACAAGCCTTATAGATAACAAGGGGCGATGATAATTCAGCCCATGACCTATCCCCTCAACGGCTCCGCCCCCCTCACCCACCTGGGTGTCATCCGCGCCGAAGGTGCCGATGCCGCCAAATTTCTGCACGGCCAGCTGACGCAAGACTTCGCGCTGCTAGGCCAGAGCGAAGCCCGCCTGGCCGCGTTTTGCAACGCCAAGGGCCGCATGCAGGCCAGCTTCATCGGCTTCAAACGCAGCGCTACCGAGATATTGCTCATCTGCCACCGCGATCTGCTGGCCGCCACGCTCAAGCGTCTGAGCATGTTCGTGATGCGCGCGCAGGCCAAGTTGACGGACGCAACGGCAGACTTTGCGTTGTACGGGGTGGTCGGCAGCGTACTTGATGCCCCAATCCCGCCAGCGTGGACCACCGCGACAGTGGACGGCACCACCACCATCGCCCTCTACCCCGCCGACGGCCAGCCGCGCACGATGGTCATTGCCCCCGCAGGCACACCGCCCCCCGCAGGCCCGGCGCTGGGCCTGGATTTGTGGCTGTGGAGCGAAATCCGCAGTGGCATCGCCACGGTCTCCACCCCGATTTTTGAGGCCCTGGTGCCACAAATGCTGAATTTTGAGTCGGTGGGCGGTGTGAACTTTAAAAAAGGCTGCTACCCCGGCCAGGAAATCGTGGCCCGCAGCCAGTTCCGCGGCACCCTGAAGCGCCGCGCCGCCATCGTGCATGCGGCAGTGCCGATGGCCGCAGGGCAAGAGGTGTTTCACAGCGCCGACGCCGAGCAGCCGTGTGGCATTGTGGTGCAAGCCGCCGCTGCCCCTGAAGGCGGCTGGGACGCGATTGTGTCCTTGCAGCTTGCGACGATGCTGGACGGGACTTTGACGGTGGATGGAGCGGCTTTGACCCTGCTGCCCCTGCCCTACGCGCTACTGGCGGATATCTAAAAACATCTCGATGTGCGGAATGCCCACTTCCGCATAAATCTCGCCCCGCGGCGTGAACCCCAGCTGCTGGTAAAAACCTTGGGCGCTGGTCTGGGCGTGCAGGCATACCTCCACGTCGCCACGCTTTCGCGCGGCCAGCACCAGGGCCTCCAGCACCTGCTGGCCCAGGCCGCTACCGCGCAGGCGGGACAACACCGCCATGCGCCCGATCCGCCCGATGCCCGGTGCGTGCACCAGCAAGCGGCCGGTGGCGACGGGTTCGCCCTGGGCATCGCAAATGATGGCATGCACAGCGGTCTGGTCAGCCACGTCCCATTCCATCTCGACGGGGATTTGTTGTTCATGGACGAACACGGCAGTGCGGACTTGCGAGGCCTGGGTCCCGAGCTGGCTCCAGGGGCCGATGGTGAGCCCGGTGGGGTCAAGCCTGGTGGGGTCAGATCCCAATTGCGCGCTCCATCATGGCGGTGACAGAACCCGCAAAACCCGCATTTGGGCTCTGACCCCTCCTGGCGGTTCTCCGTGACAGACGGTGCAGCTTTGGCCGCTTGTTACCTCCAATCCGCCAATAGGGGTCAGAACCCCAATGCGGGTGGTGACCCGTCGCCAATGTACCGCTCGGCGCGCAATGGGGGTCTGACCCCCATTGGCTAGAAGCCGTAAGTCCGATAGTCAAACTTTTCATAAATTAAATGCCTTTCGAAGAGCCCGTGCGGCCGCCTGGTGCGCTAATTTTGCTTCCGGAATCGCGCGGCCTATTTTGATGAATTCGTGGGTTACGCCCCGGTAGATGTCCAGATCGACAGGCACCCCGGCCAGGCGCAGTTTGTCGGCGTAGAGCACGCCCTCGTCCACCAGCGGGTCGCATTCGGCCAGACCGAACCAGGCGGCGGCCACGCCGTCTACATCGGGGGCTTCCAGCGGAGCGAAGCGCCAGTCTTCATAGTCAGCGGGGGCGCGCAGGTACTGGTTGAAAAAGAAGTGGATGTGCTCGCGCTCCAGCAGCAGGCCGTTTGCGAAGCGGGTATGCGAGGGCGTGTCGGCATGGGCTGCGCAGCCGGGGTAGAACAGCAGTTGCAGGGCCAGCGGCAACTGCGCATCGCGGGCCAGAATGGCGCACACCGCTGCCAGCGTGCCACCTGCGCTGTCGCCGCCCACGGCCAGTCCGGTGGTGTCGGGCTGGGTGGCCAGCCAGGCCAGCGCGTCCCAGGCATCCTCCACGGCAGTGGGAAAGCGGTGCTCGGGGGCCATGCGGTAGCCCAGCGAGACCACGGCGCAGCCACTGAGGCGGCTGAGTTCGCGGCACAGGATGTCGTGGGTGTTGACACTGCCCACCATGAAGCCGCCGCCGTGCAGGTAAAGCAAGGTAGGCAAGGGTTCAAAGGAGGGTGCGTAACGCCGGGCGGGCAAGGAAACGCCGTCGCGGGCTGCAATGGTGAAGTTGTCTACCCGCGCCAGATGGGCTTTGGGCACTTCCAGCATGGCCGCGCCGATTTCATAGGCATCGCGGGCTTGCTGGGGCGTGAGCAAGTGCATAGGCGTGCGGCGCGCACGGGCCATGCGTTGCAGGACACCGGCCATGGCTGGAGTGAGTAGGGCTTTGTGCATTGGGCAATATCGTAACGGCCCCATGTCACGGTTTTGCCACCGAAAGTTTGTTTACTACGGGTTTTATCGAAGGTCCCCAACCCATGCCCATCCAGGAGCGCCCGCAAAGCAGGGGCGAAGAAATCGCCAACACCCTGAGCCACGGCATTGCGCTGGCGGCGGTGTTGGTGGGCGTGCTGTTTCTGCTGCTGGCCACGGGCCCGCTGCGGCTGGGCACCGGCGTGTTCGCGGCGACCATGCTGCTGCTCTACCTGTCGTCCACGCTGTACCACGCGCTGCCTGCGGGCCGGGCCAAACAACTGTGGCTGCGGGTGGACTACGGGGCAATTTACTTCTTCATTGCAGGCAGCTACACGCCGTTTGCACTCGGTGCGGTGTCGGGCGTATGGGATTGGACGCTGTTTGCGCTGGTCTGGCTGCTGGCCATCGTGGGCACGGCCTTGAAGGTGCTGGGCCGCTTATCGCACCCCTGGCTGTCTACCGGGCTGTATGTGGCCATGGGCTGGCTGGTGCTGTTGGCCGCTGTGCCGCTGGTGGGCCAGTTGTCGCCCTCGGGCCAGGCCTGGCTGGTGGCGGGCGGCGTGGCCTATACCGCCGGGGTGGTGTTTTTTGCGCTGGACGGGCGCTGGCGGTATGCGCATGCGGTGTGGCACGGCTTTGTGGTGCTGGGCAGCGCCTGCCATGCCTGCGCAGTGCTGTCACCATAAGGTCACATTCTTGAAATCAAACGGTCATGGTGTGAGGGGTTGCATCAGGTCCAATACGGGGTTTCCCCTGCCATCCAAAGGACTACCCCATGAACGCCATCAAAGAAGCCCAGAAATTCATCGCCAAACACCCCGGAACCGAGGCTGCCCGCACCCTGGCCCAGCTGGTGTTGACGCTGGAATCGACCGAGCCGTTTCCGTTGGAAAAACTCTATGCCCTGGACCTGGACCGGTTTGACCTGGCGCTGGACATCCTGAAAGAATGGCGGCTGGACCGCTACATTGCGGGCAAATCCAAGCTGTACGACCTGTCACTGCAAATCCAGGAGCAAGGCCCACAAGACCGCACCTCGCAGTTTGGCGACCTCACCTGAGCGCTATGCGCCGACTGTAAATTAAAGCTTTTTAAGCCTCTGGCGCATATTCCACATACGCCATTAGCTACTATTTAAATAGCAAGCCTAGACAAAGGCCACCAAATCGGTTTTGGCCGACCAGTCCACAGGGTCTTGCTGCAGCACCATGTCGATATCCAACCCCAGCGCCAAGCCAACCTCGCCGGGGTAGCTGACGGCCAGGGCGTTTTCATCCAGTTCCGCTTCTTTGGCGCGGGCCCGCCAGGCGGCCAAATGCACCACGCCCGCCAGCGGCTCATACACGCCGTTGTCAAACGGCGCGATCTGGGACTGCAGGGCATCCACGATGCGGTCGGGAAACTGCCATTTGCGGGCAAAGCCCGCACCCACGTCGGCGTAGCAAAAACCCAGGCGGCGGGTTTCCATGCGGGCGCGGCGCAGGTCCAACGGCAACAGTTGTTGGTTCAAGGCCGCCATCTCCACGGGTAGCCCCATGTGCATCACCAGCTCGCCCACAGCATGCACCAGCCCGGCCGTGAATGCAGTCGCCGGGTTGTGCCGCACCGCACCGGCCAGGGCCCTTGCCAGCTTGGCCACGTTCAGGCTGTAACGCCAAAACTGCTGCAAATTGACCCCCGGCACCGCCCGAAAGCTCAGGCCCAGTGCCGCAGCCTGGGCCAGGCTGCGCAAGTGGTCGATGCCCAAAATCGCCAATGCTTCGGGGATGCTGCTGACCTTGCGCGAGAGCTGGAACATGGCCGAATTGGCCAACGTCAGCAGCCGGGTGGTCAGGGCCGGGTCGGTGCCGATCAACTGGCCCAGCTTGCGCAGATCGGGCTCGGGGCGCGCCAGTTCGCTGAGCAGCAGCGCCACCGCTTTGGGGATGCTGGGGAGGGCCGCTTCGGAGACTAGCAGTTCGTTTAACTCCATGGGGGCGGGTTCCTGGCGTGGTGGATGGTGGATGGTAAGGGATTCAGCCATTCCCACGCCGGTGCTTTGCTACCTTCCACCCTGCAACTTCGCAAAAGCCGAGGCCATAGCCGACTGGGCGGGCGGGCCGTCATTGCGCCGAGGCTGTTGCTGGCCGCGCGCTGCGCCTTCAAAGCGGTTGTCGCGGGGTGCATCGCGGCGGGCCGGGGCTTCGCCCAGCTTCATGCTCAGGGCGATGCGCTTGCGGGCCACGTCCACCTCGACCACGCGCACTTTTACGATGTCGCCGGTTTTGACGACTTCGCGGGCATCGGTGGTGAACTTGTGGCTGAGCTGGCTCACATGGACCAGGCCGTCCTGGTGCACGCCCAGGTCCACAAACGCGCCGAAGGCGGCCACGTTGCTCACCGTGCCCTCCAAAACCATGCCCTCGACCAGGTCCTTGATGTCTTCTACACCGTCATTGAAGCGGGCCACCTTGAAGTCAGGGCGCGGGTCGCGGCCGGGCTTTTCCAGCTCGGCAATGATGTCCTTGACGGTGATCACGCCAAACTTTTCATTGGCAAACAGCTCGGGCCGCAGGGTTTTGAGCATGTCGGCGCGGCCCATCAGCTCGGTGACCGGCTTGGCCGTGACCTTGATGATGTCTTGCACCAGCGGATAGGTTTCGGGGTGCACGCCGGTCATGTCCAGCGGGTTGTCGCCGCCGCGGATGCGCAAGAAGCCCGCACTCTGCTCAAAGGTCTTGGCACCCAAGCCGCTGACTTCCATGAGCTGCTTGCGGTTTTTGAACGCGCCATTGGCCTCGCGCCAGCGCACCACCGCCTTGGCCACCGTGGCCGATAGGCCGGACACCCGCGTCAGCAAGGGCACGCTGGCGGTGTTCAGGTCCACACCCACCGAGTTCACACAGTCTTCCACCACCGCCTCCAGGCTGCGAGCCAAGTCGTTTTGGCTCACATCGTGCTGGTACTGGCCTACGCCGATGGACTTGGGGTCGATCTTCACCAGCTCGGCCAGCGGGTCTTGCAGGCGGCGTGCGATGCTGGCGGCACCCCGCAGGCTCACGTCCACATCGGGCATTTCCTGGGATGCGAATTCGCTGGCGGAATACACCGACGCGCCCGCTTCGCTGACCACCACGCGCTGCATGGCAGTTTGGGGCGCGCCGCTGGGGTCCACGTGCTTCTCCAGCAGCTTCATCAAATCAGCAGCCAGCTTGTCGGTTTCGCGGCTGGCCGTGCCGTTGCCGATGGCGATCAGGTTCACGCCGTGCTTAGTGCACAGCTTGGCCAGGGTGTGCAGCGAGCCCTCCCAGTCCTTGCGCGGCTCGTGGGGGAAGACGGTGGCGGTTTCCACCAGCTTGCCGGTGGTATCGACCACGGCGACTTTCACGCCGGTGCGGATGCCGGGGTCCAAGCCCAGCACCACGCGCGGCCCGGCGGGCGCGGCCAGCAGCAGGTCGCGCAGGTTGTCGGCAAACACCTTGATGGCGACCTTTTCGGCTTCTTCGCGCAGCTTGGCGAACAGGTCGCGCTCGGTGGACAGGCTGAGCTTTACGCGCCAGGTCCAGGCCACGCATTTGCGGATCAGGTCGTCGGCTGGGCGGGCCTGGTGGCTCCAACCCAGGTGGATGGCGATGCGGCCTTCGGCCAGGGAGGGCTTGCCGGGTTCGGGTTCGACGGGAAGCACCAGCTTGGCATCCAGAAATTCCAGCGCCCGCCCCCGGAACACGGCCAGCGCGCGGTGCGAGGGCACGCGACCCATGGGCTCGTCGTAGTCGAAGTAGTCGCGGAACTTGGCGATGTCTGGGTGGTTTTCGTCCTTGCCTGCGGCCAGTTTGCTGCGAAAAAGGCCTTCGTTCCAGAGCCAGCCGCGCAGGTTCTGGACCAGGCCTGCGTCTTCGGCCCAACGCTCGCTGAGGATGTCGCGCACGCCGTCCAGCACAGCCTGCACAGTCGTAAAGTCGTCGCCGTTTTCACCCTTCTCGGCTTTGACGAAGGGCTGAGCGGCCTCCAAGGGCACCAGCAGCGGGTTGGCAAACAGCAGGTCGGCCAGCGGCTCGATGCCGGACTCACGGGCAATCTGGCCCTTGGTGCGGCGCTTGGTTTTGAACGGCAGGTACAGGTCTTCCAGCTCTTGTTTGGTGCTGGCCGTGAACAGAGCAGCGCGCAGTGCGTCAGTCATCTTGCCCTGCTCTTCGATGCTTTTCACAATCGCTTCGCGCCGGTCTTCGAGTTCGCGCAGGTAGCCCAGGCGGGTTTCCAGTTCGCGCAGCTGGATGTCGTCCAGCCCGCCGGTGACTTCCTTGCGGTAGCGGGCGATAAACGGCACGGTGGCCCCACCGTCGAGCAATTCAACGGCGGCGCGGACTTGCTCCTCGCGGGCTTTGATTTCGAGGCTGAGCTGGCGGATGATTTTCTGCATGGACTGGGTGCGGGTGGGTCAACAAGGGCGAGAGTTTGCCACAGCTGACCCATCGCCAAATTTAGATAAAAATAGGCCCCAAGCGCATATATAGCCTACACAAGACGCTACTGATTCAATAGCATTTGGCGGAGTTTGGTTTGCAACGGTGTGTGCACTGCGCCGCCCATCGCCACGCGTGCCAGGCTGCGCGCGGTCGCGTCCTCCAGGTGGACCTCTTGCACCACCTGCCCGGCATCGAACACAAAGGCCACGTCGGCCAGGGCCAGCACGTCGTCCACGTCGTGGGTGATCATCAGCGCCGGAATGCCCCACTGGCGGCGCGCTTGGGCCAGCTCTTCGCGCAGGCTTTGGCGCAAAGCCGGGTGCAGCGCGGCAAACGGCTCGTCCAGCAACAGCACCTGCGGCTGGCAGGCCAGGGCCCGCGCCAGGGCCACACGCTGCTGCTGCCCTCCCGACAGCGTGGCCGGTCGGCTGTGGGCCAGGGCGGACAGGCCAAAGCTATCCAGCAGGGTCTGGATATGCTCCTGCTCAGAAGGCGACAGGCTGCGTTTGCGCCAGGATTGAAGGCCGAAAGCGATGTTCTGCTGAACAGAAAGGTGTGGAAACAGCGCGTAGTTTTGCGGCAAGTAGCCCACGCGGCGCTGGGGCGTGGAGACGTTGATTTTTTGGGCCGAGTCGAACAGCGTGCGCCCGTCCAGCCGGATGTGGCCTTGTGTGGGCCGCAGCAGCCCGGCGATGGCCTGCAAGGTCAGCGTTTTGCCCGCGCCCGACGGCCCGTACAGCGCGGCGAATGGCACGTCGCTGGCGAAGCGTACCGCCAGATCGAAGCGCCTGCGGCCATCGGAGACGGTTAACTGGATATCTACATCAATCATCACAGGTGCGTGGCCCAGAACAAATGTAATAAACGCCCCTTCCAGGAACAACGCAGAACTGGCTTTGCCAGGCTGCTGGTGTTGCCCCCTGCAAGGGGGTTGGAGGCCACACGCAGTGGGCAAGCCTGGGGGTGTTTCATCGGCTCGTCAAGGTTTGCCGAAGCCGTATTTGGTGAGCACCTGCTGGGCCGCGTCGGTGAACAGGAAGCTGACAAAGTTCTGCGCTACGGCCTTCTGCTTACTGTCGCTAATCACGGCGATCGGGTACGACACGGGCGTGTGGCCGGGCGGGGTCAGGACGATCTTGACCTTGTCGCCAAACAAGATGGCGTCGGTGCGGTACACAAAACCGGCTTCCACCTCGCCCCGGCTAACGTAGTCCAGCACCTGGCGCACGTTGTCAGCCTGCACAAATTTGGGCTCCAGCAGCGTCCACAGATTCGCGCTGGTCAGGGTTTGCTGGGTGTAACGGCCCGCAGGCACGGTGACGGGCTTGCCGATAGCGATTTTGCGCACTACAGGCCCGGTGAGGTCTTGCAGGGTCTTGAGGCCAGGGCCGTCTTTGCCGGGTTCGACCAGCACCAGGCTGTTGGTGACGAAGTTTTTGCGGCTGTCGGTGTCGATCAGCTTTTGCGCCATGGCCCGGTCCATGGTGTCTTGGTCGGCGCTGACGAACACATCTACCGGCGCGCCCTGGCTGATCTGCTGCAGCAGTACACCGGACGCGGCAAAGTTGAAGCGCACGGTTGTGCCGGGTTGGCTGGCCTCGAATTTGGGGCCGAGTTCTTTGAACGCATCGGTCAGGCTGGCGGCCGTGGAGACGGTGATTTGCTGCGCTGAGACAACAAAAGGCAAGAAGCACAACAGGGGCAGAAGGCGCATGGCGGGTTTCCTTAGCGGAGTGAAAAAAAGCGGTTCGACAGCACCAGCACGGTAATCGACAGCAGCGAAGTGATGGCCACCAGCAGCAGCGCCAGGTCGTCCTGTCCGGCCTGCACCGCGTCATAGATAGCCATCGACAGGGTTTGGGTTTGCTGCGGAATCGAGCCGGCCACCATCAGCGACGCGCCAAACTCCCCCATGGCGCGGGCAAAGGCCAACAGCGTACCGGCCAGAATGCCGGGCCAGGCCAGGGGCAGCGTGACGCGCAAAAACACCGACAACGGACTTTGGCGCAGCGTGCTGGCCGCCGCCTCCAGCGAGCGGTCGACCCCGGCAAACGCCGCGCTGGCGGATTTGAGCACCAGCGGCAAGGCGACGATGCTGGACGCGACCACCGCGCCGTGCCAGCTAAAAATAATCGTGTAATCCAGGTGTGCCCGCAGCCAGCTGCCCAGCGGGCTGCGCCGTCCGGCCGCTACCAGGATCGCGTAGCCAATGACCGTGGGCGGCAGCACCAATGGCAGCATGCACACCGCTTCCAGCACGCCGCTACCGGGGAAGGTCTTGCGTGCGAATATCCAGCCCAGTGCAATGCCCGCGATGGTGGCCAGCAGAGTTGCCACCGCCGCCACTTTGAGCGACAGGATGAGCGGAAACCAGTCCATGGTGGCGAGGAGCGCGGGCATGGCCCGCATTGTATCCAGCAGGATATAGCGCTACGGAGCTAGTAGCGCCTGCAGTGCCCCGATGTCCGCCGCTGCAGCGTTGCGCGCAGCCGCCTCCACCGCCCGGTAATGCCGCACCAGCTTCTCGCCCAGCGGCGACAGCACCGTGCCCCCGCCCTGCACGCCGCCAGCGACCGTGGTCACCACCGGTGACACCAGCGCGCGGTTCATCTCGTCCACCAGCACCCAGGCGCGCCGGTACGACATGCCGAGCTGGCGGGCGGCGGCGGAGATGGAGCCGGTCTGCGCAATGGCTTCCAGCAGATCGACCTTGCCCGGGCCGATGGCAACGCTGTCGTCACGGTAAATGCGCAGGCGGAATTGGGCTTTGGATGGCATGGCTGCGATTGTTGCACTTGGCACCCTTCATGCGGCTGCCCATAACCAGGCGGCGCACCCGCAGTATTTCGTCGATCAACCGCACAATATTCACCGGCAGCAAGATGGAATGCAACACCAGCACCGGCAGCAGCCCCGAACTCAGCCCGTAGGCAATGAAGGCCAGATTAGCCAGCACCGCCACCGAGCGCAGGTAGCGCGGCTCACGCAGCATGAAGGTCAGCAGCATCAGCGATGCTGCAAGCCAGCCGCAGAGGTCTGGCAGCGAGATGGCGGCGGCATCCATAGCCGGGACCTAGAACGCCACCGGCGTGGGGCTGAAACGCTGCACGGTGCTGCCGTCGCCCAGTTGCCCATAATTGTTCAACCCCCAGCAAAAAACCGTGCCGTCCGTTTTGGTGGCACAGGTGTGGGCGTCCCCCAACGCCACGGAGCTCACGCCGGCCAATCCCGGGACTGCGGTAGGCAGCCGGTCCACCTGGGTGCCGTCGCCCAGTTGGCCGTAACCGTTGTATCCCCAGCACCACAGGCTGCCATTGGATTTCACCGCGCAGGCGTGGTGAGCCGAACTGCCGATACCAAGAGACACCACATCTGTCAGGCCCGGTACTGCGACCGGGACGAGGGAAGATGAGATGCTGCTGTTGCCGAGCTGCCAACTGGTGTTGGTGCCCCAGCACACAACGGTGTGATCGGACTTCAGCGCGCAGGTGTGGCCGGCGCCGGCCGTGAGGGCAACTGCACCGGTCAAATTAGGCACCAAAGTCGGAGTCGCTCTATCGATCGTCGTACCGTCGCCCAACTGCCCGGCGAAGTTATAGCCCCAGCACAGCACGCGGCCGTCGGCCCGGACCGCACAGGTATGCATCGCGCCCGCTGCCAGAGATATTACGCCGCCCAGGCCCGCAACCGCCGTGGGCAGGGAGTGGCCCGCGGTGGTGCCGTCACCCAGTTGGCCCTGCGCATTAAAACCCCAGCAGAGCACGCTGCTGTCCTGCTTCACCGCGCAGGTGTGAAAGGTGCCGCCCGCGATGCCCGTCAAGCCGGTCAGGGGCAGATCGGCCCCCGTGGCATAGGGATAGGGGATTTGCAATGTGTCGCCATGGCCCAGTTGGCCTTCACCATTGCCACCCCAGCAGTTCATGCTGCCGTCTGAATGCAGGCCGCAGGTATGGAAGCCCCCTGCCGCAAGACTGACAACGTCGTTGATGCTGACCGCGGTGGGAGTAGATTTGTTGGTAACAGAACCATCGCCGAGCTGGTAGTAAAGATCGTTATTGCCCCAGCAGGCAACGGTATTGTCCGGCTTCACCGCGCAGCTGTGTTCGCTGCCCAGCGCCAGGCGCATGCCGACCGCCAATCGCGGCGTAACGGTCAATGTTCCTCCATTGCTGGTGGCATCCGGCGCAGTGCCGTTGCTCACGACCACGCTGTAGTTCCCCACGTCCCCGTTCTGCACATTGCTCAGCGACAACGTAGCCGAGCCGCTGCCAGCCACGCCGGATGTGCCGCTGCCAGCGGCGTGGTCCGCCAGCGGTGTGCCGTTGAATCGCCACTGGTACGACAGCGGGGCCGTGCCACCCGCACCCACGCTGAAGCTGGCTGCGCCACCCAGCACGGCGGTGGTGGGCGTGGGCTGGCTGCCGATGCTGGGTGCCACGGCGGTGCTTCCTACGGTCAGCGTGGCGGTGCGGCTGGTGATGGTGGTGGCCTTGGCCTGGTCGTTCCAGGCTTCGGCCCAGACCCGCGTGCCTGAATCCCCCACATCCAGCGCAACGGTGGTCAGCGTGCAGGTGGTGGGGCCGTTGACACCGTGTACGAAGGGGCAGGTTTGCGTGATCTCGGGACTGGCGGGCAGCTTGATATGCAGGGTGACGACAGGCGGCGGTACGCCTGTGGCGGTGGCGGTGAAGCTGGCGGTGGTGCCGGCCGGGATGCTGGTGTCCAAGGGCTGCAGGGTCCAGGCGGGCGCGACCGGGTTGTTCCACATATCCATGGTGACCACCTGGCTATCGGTACAAGTAGCGTTACCCGAAGGAAAACCGTCGCATACATGGCCCGGAACTTCGCGCCGTAGTCCTGCGATATATCCGCGGGGGTGATGGAGAAAGTGCCGGTTTCTATGACGCCGGTGGACAAAGTCGCGTTGAGGGTGCTGGCATCCGTGCCTACCGTCGTAAAAGCCTTGGAGTCCTTGGCGCTCTTCCACTGCTGCGTACTGGCATCCAGCCGCTGCCAGGTGAAACCGATGGCATGCGGGGCGCTAGCGGTGACCTTGAAAACAGCTTGATCGCCTCGGCGCACACCGGCATCCACCGGTTGCACCAGGATGGTGGGTGCATCGGGCGCGGGGTTGGTGTCGCGCAGGCGAAACGCCAGATCGGCATCGAAACTCCAGCATACCGTCTGGTTGGCACCCCGGCCGATGATGAAGCCGGTCCAGCAATAGTTGGCGCTGGCGTTAAAGCGGTGGATGGCACCGTGGACACCGGCCGCGCCAGGGGTTTGGGCAGGGTCCAGGCGCACCTTCACGTCCTTGGAGAAAAAGACCTGGTTGGCGGTTTCGTCGATCAAGAGGCCGCCCAAATACTTGCCGCTGAGTGTCAGCCGGTCTTGCCGGTCCACGCCCCGGGGACGGGACCAGTTCAGGCGCAGCACCACGTCGGTGGGTGTGGTGATGTCGTTCAAAAAAGGCAGCGCACGGCCAAAGTTGTCGCGCGGCACCGGTATGTCCAGCCCGTTGCCATCCAGGTATTCCAGGGTAAGCACATGGTCGGCCGGGCAGTCGCCGATGCCAAAACCAAAAACCCCCGCATCGCCCGGCGTGCACACACCCATGCCGTACCAGGACAGGCTGGACACATCGACCGCAGCCACGCCAGGCGCTGCGTTGACCAAAGGCTGCACATGCCAGGTGCCGTCGGCCTCGCCACGCAGCACCACGGCCTGCGAACCGGGGGGTATCTTGCTGGCATCAAACGGCAGCTTGAGCAAGGCGCTGGTGGCGAAGCTGGTGCCGTGCGGTGTCACTGCGTAAAGGGGACTCAACAGGCTCATGCCGAGCAAGGGCGGCGCACCGCTGGAGTCACGCGCGATGCGCAGGGTCATCGGGGCATCCAGCGACTGCGCGGGAACCGACAGGCTCACGCTATCCGGTCCCGTCACCGTGCCGCCATTGGCATCCAGCGTGGCACTGCTTTCGGTGGATACGGGCGCGGCAGAAGCGGGATCGGCGCTGGAACCGCCCCCGCAGCTGGCCAACAACGCCAACAGCAGGACCGCGACGGTGCGCCTAATTAGGCACAGGTTCGATGCATGGATGGTCATGGCAACACCTGCTCATAAAGTGGCGGAGGCTTGCGACACACGCAGAGCCGCGCCTACGCTACGGGCATCCGGAAAGACGCCGTTACCCACCACCACGCTGTAGCTGCCCACGTCGCCTGGCTGGACATTGCGCACGACCAGGGTGGGCTTATGGCTACCCTCTATGCCCGAGTGGCCGGGTGCAGCCGCATGGTCTGACAGCGGCTGGCCTTGGTACTGCCATTGGTAGTACAGCAAAGCCGTGCCATCGGCACTGACGCTGAAGCGGGCCTCGCCACCTGGCGGCGATACGGCGCGAACGGGGCCTGCGTCAATGCTGGGCGGCACGCCGATGCCCTCCACCGCCAGCGTGCTGTTACCGCCACCGCAGGCAAGCAGTGACAGCACGCACAGCGACATGCCACCGGCTGCCAGTGTATGTAGCCAAGGTGTGGTGCGGTTCATGTTCAAAAGAGGGGTGTGCATGGCGACTCCTGTATCGGTTAAGTGGACTTTGGAGGTGATGCGATACGCATTGGCCCCTGCTGGAGATTGTCCGAACCTGTACTGCTGCCGTCGATGGCTGCGTGTACCGTGAACCCGGTACACGCCATCCTCTGTTTGGGGGAAGAACACCAGGAAAGCGCCGCCGCCAGACTGCGGCTTAGCCTTGAAGTTAAGAATAAAAAATGCCTCTGGCGCAGGTAAGCTCTGCGCTATTAGCTATTTATTTTGTAGCAACGGTCCACCAGGAGGTCTGGGCACACTGCGCCGCTCCACTGGCAGCCGCAGGCGCACGGCGGTGCCGCGACCGGGTGCACTGTCCACCTGCAGTTCGCCACCGAGCTGGTAGGCCCGTTGGCGTTGGCTGGCCAGGCCCCTGCCGGCCTGGATGGAGCTGTGGTCAAAGCCACGGCCGTCGTCTTCGATGTGGATTTCCACCCAGCCGTTGTGGTGCAGGGTGGCCACACGCACGCGCCGCGCGTTGGCATGTTTGAGCACATTGGCCAGTGCCTCCTGCACCAGTCGCAGCACATGCAAGGTGTCTGAAGGTTGCAGCCATGGCAGTGGCGGCAGGTCTTGCACATTCCAATCCAGCGCCAGGCCGGCGGCCTTCAGACGCGGCCCCAGGCGAAAGCGGATGGTGGCCAGCATGGTGACCAGGTCTTGCGACATCGGTTCCAGCGAATCGATCACCAGGCGCAGGTCGGTCACGCAGGCGCGCAGCGCCTCGGCCACGGCAGATGGCTGCAACTGCCCTTGCTCTACCGCAGCCAAGGTCACCAGCAATGTACTGCCCAGGCCGTCGTGTACATCATGGACCAGGCGCTGGCGCTCCAGCAGCCGGGTGTTTTCACGCTCTACCCGCAGCAGCAGCTGTTGCTGTTGCCGTAGTTGCTCGGTCAGGTTTTGGGCCATAAAACGCTCTTTCAGCGTAGTACCCACGGTTTGCTGCACGCGCAAGCCGTACAGGTACAGCAAGCCCACATCTGCGCCAAACGCCAATGCTTGCCACCCCTCGCCGTGCACCGCCAATGACAAGCCGTTCAACACCACCAGCGGTACAAACGCACAGCCCAGCATGGCCAGTGTGCCGGGCGCATTGGCCACGCAGAACAGCAGCATGGTGTTGAATATGCTGATCCACACCAGGGTAGTGGTGGAAATGTCTGCCAGCAGCCATGGCACTGCGCCCCATCCGGTGCTGCCGCCAGTGAGCGCCGCTAGCAGCCAGGGCATGTAGCGTGGCATAGCCAGCGCTAACGAGGGCGCCCGCTGCAGCCGCTGCGCAGCCCAGGCCTGGACCAGGTAGCTGAGCGTCATCGCTAAGCCCCACAGCAGGCGGGTGGACAGCAAGGTGGCATCGTTCCACACCAGCAAGACGCCCCCAGTCAATGAGAAGACCGCCAGCATGGTGCTTTGCCAGCTGGTCAGAAACAACCGCACCCGGGCCAGCCGGATTTCTACCTCCAGCGCGTCACTGGACGTGGTGTCAATCACGCAGCCACCCGAGCTGCCGCGCCTCGAAAACGGCCTCGCTGCGGCTGTGCACCTGCAGCTTGCGGTAAATGCGCTTCACGTAGGTTTCGATGGTGTGGCGCGACAAGGACATCAACCGCGCGATCTCTTCGTAGCTGTAGCCCTTGGCGCACAGCTCCAGCACATGCTGTTCCTGTGCCGACAGACCCGAATCGTCCTCGCGCAATAGCGCGATGCGGAGCGTCTGCCGACCCTGCGGCAGGGCCAGCCGGCCCAGCAACTGCCGCGCAATCACCGGGCTGATGGGACTGCCGCCCGCTTGCAGGGTGCGGATTTGCTCCGCCACATCGACATCGAGAGAGCCTTTGAGCAGGTACCCGGTGGCGCCGGCCTCGATGCAGGCGATGACCAGGCTTTCCTCACCAAACACCGTGATCACCAGCACCTGGCATTGCTTCAGTTGCCGGGATGCCCGCTGGATCAGCCGTACGCCGCTACCGCTGGGCAGGCCAATATCCACCAGCAGAATGTCTGGCCGGGTGGTGTCCAGCAGGCGCTCGGCTGCGGGCAGATCATCGGCTTCGCCTACCAGAAGCAGCGCGGGCTCGGCCTGCACGGCCTGCACCAGCTTGGCCCGGAATACCGGCTCATCTTCAACAATGAGCACGGTGCGCGGCATAGGCCGCGATGGCGGATCGGTCTCAGGCATGCGATGTCCTCCTGGTACGGCAAGCGCTGCCAACGACCGAAGGCCATCGCAGCGCGGTAGTTACAGCGGCTTCACGAACAGGCCGATGCTCAGGCACACGCCGATGCAGACGATGGCGATGCGCAGGTATTTCTCGTTCACCCGGTGCAGCGCCCAGGAGCCGACCAGGCCGCCGACGATGGCACCCGCGCCCAGCACCAGGGCAGGTTGCCAATGCACCTGCGGCGAGGTGATGAACAAGGCCACGGCAGAGGCATTCATCACCCCGGCCAGCGCGTTCTTGGTGGCCCCGGCGTTGCGGGTGGGCAGGCCGGCCATGGTCAGCGCGGCCATCATCAAAAAGCCGATGCCACCGCCGAAGTAGCCGCCGTAAATGGCAATAAAAAACTGCGCCCCCGCCGCACCCGCAGGGCCGATGTGCACCGAGGCCTCCCCCGGCTTGCGAAAGAAGCTACCCCAGGCAAACACCACCGTGGCAAACAGCACCAGCCAGGGCACCAGCCGGGTAAAAATATCCGACGGGGTGTGCAGCAACAACAGGCCGCCCAGCGCCCCGCCCACCACGCTGACCAGCAGCAGCGCCCAAAACGGCAGCGCGCCTGCACCGGTAACCAGCTTGCGGCCCGCCAAACCGGCCGTGACCTGGCCCGGAAACAGCGCCACGGTGGAGGTGATATTGGCCGCCAGCGGCGACATGCCCGACAAAATCAGCGCGGGCAAGGTAACGAACGAGCCGCCACCCGCCAAAGAGTTCTGCAAACCCGCCCAGAGCCCCACCACCAAAATCAAGACAAGCACGCTGGGGACCTTTAAAAAATGTATAAAAAAGCACTCTAGCGCATATATTATCTACGCCATTAGCTATTTATTACATAGCAAAATCAGGCCAGGGCCAAATCCACAATGCCTTGCGCTTCTTTGGCGATGCGGCGCAGATGCTCTTCGCCGTGGAAGCTTTCGCAGTAGATTTTGTAGATGTTCTCGGTGCCCGAGGGGCGCGCGGCGAACCAGCCGTTCTCGGTCATCACCTTCAGGCCGCCCAGGCTGGCACCGTTGCCGGGGGCCGTGGTCAGCACTTTGGTGATGGGCTCGCCCGCCAATTCGGCACTGGTGACCTGCTGCGGGGTGAGTTTGCCAAGCTTCTTTTTTTGTTCCGGCGTGGCGGGTGCGTCGATGCGGTCATAGGCCGGGGCACCGAAGGCATCGGTCAGCAGCTTGTAGGCTTCGCCGGGGTCGCGGCCGGTGCGGCCGATGATTTCTGCCGACAGCAAGGCGGGCACCAGGCCGTCTTTGTCGGTGGTCCACACACTGCCGTCGCGCCGCAGGAAGGACGCGCCCGCGCTTTCTTCGCCCACAAAGCCCAGGCTGCCATCGCACAGGCCGTTGGCAAACCATTTGAAGCCGACTGGCACCTCGTACAGCTTGCGGCCCAGGCGGGCCGCCACCCGGTCGATCATGTTGCTGCTGACCAGGGTTTTGCCGATGCCGGCCTGTTGGCTCCAACCGGGGCGGTTCTGGAACAGGTAGTCGATGCACACGGCCAGGTAGTGGTTGGGCTGCATCAGACCGACACTGCGGGTAACGATGCCATGGCGGTCGTGGTCGGTGTCGCAGGCAAAGGCAATGTCGTATTTGTCTTTGAGCCCGATCAACGAGGCCATGGCGTTCTTGCTGGACGGGTCCATGCGGATGCGTCCATCCCAGTCCACCGACATGAAGCGGAAGGTGGCATCCACCTGCTCGCTCACCACACTGAGGTTCAGCGCGTATTTCTCGGCAATGCGGGCCCAGTAGTGCACGCCCGCGCCGCCCAGCGGGTCCACGCCCATGCGCACGCCCGCGCCGCGGATCACATCCATGTCGATCACATTGGCCAGGTCGGCCACATAGTGGGTCACGTAATCATGGCGGTGGGTGGTGTCGGCGCGCAGGGCCTGGGCGTAGGGCATGCGCTTTACGTCCTTGAGGCCGGTTTCCAGATGCACATTGGCGGCTTTTTCGATCCAGCCGGTGACATCGCTATCGGCCGGGCCGCCGTTGGTGGGGTTGTACTTGTAACCACCGTCTTCGGGCGGGTTGTGCGACGGGGTCATCAAAATGCCGTCGGCCAGGCCGGTGGTACGGCCCTGGTTGTAGACCAGGATGGCGTGGGACACGGCCGGCGTGGGCGTGTATTCGTCGCCCTCGGCCAGCATCACATGCACGCCGTTGGCGGCCAGCACCTCCAGCGCGGTAGCGCCGGCGGGCTCGGACAGGGCGTGGGTGTCGATACCCAAGAACACCGGGCCGGTGATGTTGTTAAGTGCCCGGTACTGGCAGATGGCCTGGGTGATGGCCAGCACGTGCTGTTCGTTGAAGCTGCTGTGGAAAGCGCTGCCCCGGTGGCCGGAGGTACCAAACGCCACACGCTGGGTGCTGGTGCCCGGATCGGGTTGCAGGCTGTAGTAAGCGGTGACCAGGCGTGGCAAATTGACCAGCATGGAAAGCGGTGCGGTGTGACCGGCTAGGGGGCTATGGGACATGGAGGGTTCCATTTCTTGTGTTGGGTGTGTCTCGCGTGGCCTGCACGGCGGGTGTGCAGGCTGCAATATTGAACCACACGCGCCTGGCAGTTTGGGCTTGTTACACGGCCTTACCTGGTTAATTTAAAGCGCTTTGGAGGGCGGGCAGACACGCACTGTGTAAGCTCTGCCGCCCTGCTCCGACCAATGGCTATCGATTACTTTTTTCCAGGAGCCACCATGGCAAGTGCTATCCAATATATAGCTTCTAGCGTACTGTCTATCTGCGCGGGAGCCTCTTTTTCTTCTGAAAGCATGTGCACGCAACAGTCGGGCAAAAACCGGCTACCGGTGGTGGAGCTGTACACCTCGGAGGGCTGCAGCTCCTGCCCGCCTGCCGACCAGTGGCTCAGCCACCTCCAGGGCCAAGCGGCGGTGGTGCAAGCCTTCCACGTGGGGTACTGGGACCAGTTGGGCTGGGTGGACCGCTTCGCCACGCCCGCGCATACCGTGCGCCAACGCCAGGTGGGTGCCTGGAACCAGTTGGCTTCGATCTACACGCCGCAAGCCGTGCTGAACGGCAAAGACTGGGCGCGCTGGGGCGGCAATGTGGCGGACACAGCCGCTGAGCCGGGGCTGGCCAACATCAGCCTGCACCAACTGGGCCCCGACCAGTTCGAGGCGCTGGTCACGCCGGTGGCCGGTGCGCCAGGCCGCTGGTCGGCCTACTGGACGGTGACCGAGAACGGCTACAGCTCCAAGGTAAAAGCGGGCGAGAACGCGGGCGAATTTTTGCAGCACGACTTTGTGGTGCGCCAGTATGTGGTGGCAGGGGTGTACGCCAGCAATGCCAGCACGGCACAGAAGCTGGCGTTTCGCAGCATCGCCCGCAGCCCGGACCATCCCCGGCAGGTGAATCTGGTGGTGTTTGACCCGCAAACCGGCAAAACGCTACAGGCCATCTCAGCTCCTTGCTGAGTCACCCCTTCCTGAATCGAAAGCTACACCTTGCGCAGCACGTAACCGATGCGCGGAAAGTGCACGTGCACCGTGCCTGCCCGCGCATCCACCCGGCGCAGCGTAAGGTGCATGCGGGTGGCGGCGACCAGCTCGCCCTCGGTCACCTCCAGGCCAAAGCTCTCGGCGTGCACGCGCACCTGGCTGCCCAAAGGAATGCCGTGGTCGTCCTGGAACATCTCGTCGGCCAGGGCCAGCGGCGTGGCGGCTGCCGCCACGGCTATCGCGTCCGCAGATTTCATCCGCCCCGCCTCCTCTTGGGCGAACGCCGCCATGCGGTCCATCCAGGCCAGCACGCCCGGGGTGGCATCCAGAATGCCTGCAATGCGGGACACATTCACGCGGGTGAACCACAGCGGCGCGTAGGCCGCGAAATCGGCCAGGCAAGGTGTATTGCCGACCAGAAAGGCCTGGTCTTCCAGCATGGTGGCCAGGCGGCGCAGGTAGGATTTGTAGGCGGTGGTGGCGTCATTCACCCGCAGGCGCGGCGCGATGCCGCCCATCTTGGCCCGGTCGTCGGCAAAAGCCTGGGCAAAGCCGGGCGGTGCCTGGGCAAACAACTGCGCCGCGCCGTCGGGCTGGAAGTTGTAGGCCATGGCGGTACCAAACAGCGTGGTGTCGGCCCACTGCGCCAGCACCCGCGCCAGGCCCTTGTGGCTAGCGGGCGACAGGGATGGCGCGGGCTGGCGGTGTTCCAGCACGTCGCAAATCAGGGCGGTATCGCAGTAGATGTCGGCCCCGATTTGCAGGATGGGGGTTTTGCGGTAGCCGCCGGTGAGCGCCTCCACATCGGGCTTGGGCGCTATGGGCGGGATGTTGACCGACTGCCAGGCCAACTGCTTGAAGGCCAGCACGCGGCGGATCTTTTCGGCGAAGGGCGAGGTCTTAAAGTGGTGCAGGATCAGATCGGCCATCCGGGTCTCCGTTATTTTTGCTTGGAATTCATCCGCGAACGCAGGTAAATCAACACCGCCCCCAACACCGCCGCAATGCCGCCACCCACCACCAGTGCCAGCCCCAGGTCATCGTCGGCGCGCTGGGTGAACAGGCCCAGCACCAGGGTCAGCAGCCCGCCGTACAGCAGGAGCCAAATGGCGTTTTCGACCCGGCGAATAGTTTTTTCAGTGAACATGGCCGCACTGTAACCCCGTGACGCACCGTGCGCCATATTTACAAGAAATAGGCCCCTAGCGCAGGTGGAATATGCGCTAGTAGCTATTATTTCTATAGTACTTCAAACACACCCGCAGCGCCCATGCCACCGCCAATGCACATCGTCACCAGCACCCGCTTGGCGCCGCGCCGCTTGCCTTCGATCAGCGCGTGGCCGGTCAGGCGCTGGCCGCTCACGCCGTAGGGGTGGCCCACAGCAATCGCGCCGCCGTTCACGTTCAGTAGCTCGGCCGGGATGCCCAGCTTGTCGCGGCAGTAGATCACCTGCACCGCGAAGGCTTCGTTCAGCTCCCACAGGTCGATATCGCTGACCTTCAGGCCAAGTCGTTTCAGCACCTTGGGGATGGCAAACACCGGGCCAATGCCCATTTCGTCCGGCTCGCAACCCGCCACCGCAAAGCCCAAAAACCGGCCCAGCGGCTGCAGGCCGCGCTGGCTCGCCAGGGTTTCGTTCATCACCACCACGGCACCGCCGCCGTCGGAAAACTGGCTGGCGTTACCGGCTGAAATCAACCCACCCGGCATGGCCGAGCGCAGACCGGCAATGCCCTCAGCCGTGGTGCCATCGCGTATGCCTTCGTCCTGGCTGACGGTAACTTCCTTGGTCATCAGGCCGCGCACCTTGTCGGCCACGCCCATGGTGACGGTGATAGGCGCAATCTCGGCGGTGAACAGCCCGGCGGCCAGGGCAGCTACAGCTTTTTGCTGGCTGGCCGCGCCGTAGGCGTCCATCTGCTCGCGGCTGATGCCGTAGCGCTGCGCCACCAGCTCGGCGGTTTGCAGCATGTTCCAGTAAATCTCGGGCTTGTTTTTGACCAGCCAGGGGTCGGTGAGCATGTGGGTGTTCATCTCTTGCTGCACGCAGGAAATGCTCTCCACACCGCCCGCCACGTACACGTCGCCCTCGTTGGCAATGATGCGCTGCGCGGCCATGGCGATGGTTTGCAGGCCAGACGAACAAAAGCGGTTCACGGTGACACCCGATGTCGTTACCGGGCAGCCTGCGCGCAGGGCAATCTGGCGGGCGATGTTGGCCCCGGTGGCGCCCTCGGGCGTGGCGCAGCCCATGATCACGTCATCGACCTCGGCGGCTTCAATGCCTGCACGCTGGATGGCGTGCTGCACGGCGTGGCCACCCAAGGTGGCCCCGTGGGTCATGTTGAAAGAGCCCTTCCAGCTTTTGGCCAGGGGGGTGCGGGCGGTGGAAACGATTACGGCGGCGGTCATGTTCTTTATTCCTAGTTTGAAGGTTCTATAACTACGCAACTCCTGGCTACAGTCTGAACGCACGCCTACCAGAAACACCGCAGAACTGGCTTTGCCAGGCTGCTGGTGTTGTCCCCTGCAAGGGGGTTGGCGAAAGATGCGAAGCACTGTAGCCTGGGGGTTTACAAAGTTCCGCCGTCGGCGGCAAGCTGAGCCAGCAGGGGCGCGGGGGTCCAGAAGGCGGCATCGTCCAGCGGGTTCTGGGCGAAGCGCTGCATGGCCTGCACCACGTTGAACAGCCCGATCTCATTGGCGTAGTGCATGGGGCCACCGCGGTGAATCGGGAAGCCGTAGCCGGTGAGGTACACCATGTCGATGTCGCCGGATTTGGAAGCAATGCCCTCCTCCAGAATGTGCGCGGCCTCGTTCACCATGGCAAACACCAGGCGCTGCACGATTTCTTCATCACCAATCTTGCGCGGCGTTAGCCCCAAACTGGCCCGGTGGTCCGCCACCATCTTCTCCACCAGCGCGCTAGGCATCGCATCGCGCTTGCCCGCCTGGTAGTCGTACCAACCCGCGCCGGTTTTCTGGCCAAAGCGACCCAACTCGCACAGCAGATCGGCTGTCTTGCTGTACTTCAGGCCCGGCTGTTCCACTACCTTGCGCTTGCGGATGGCCCAGCCGATGTCGTTGCCCGCCAGGTCGCCCATGCGAAACGGCCCCATGGCCATGCCGAACTTTTCCAGGGCCTTGTCTACCTGGGCCGGGGTGCAGCCCTCGTCCAGCAAAAAGCCCGCCTGGCGGCCATATTGCTCGACCATGCGGTTGCCGATGAAGCCGTCGCACACGCCGGACACCACGGACGTTTTCTTGATCTTTTTGCCCAGCGCCATCACCGTGGCCAGCACGTCCTTGGCAGTCGCCTTGCCGCGCACCACTTCCAGCAGCTTCATCACATTGGCGGGGCTGAAGAAATGCGTGCCCACCACGTCTTGCGGGCGCTGGGTGAAGCTGGCGATCTGGTCCAGGTCCAGCGTGGAGGTGTTGCTGGCCAAAATCGCGCCAGGTTTCATCACGCGGTCGAGTTCCTGGAACACGGCTTTTTTGACGCCCATGTCTTCGAACACGGCTTCGATCACCATGTCGGCATCCTTCAGGTCGTCGTAGCTGAGCGTGGTGCTCAACAGGGCCATGCGCTGCTCGTACTTGTCTTGCTTGAGCTTGCCCTTGGTGACCTGCGATTCATAGTTCTTGCGGATGGTGGCCACGCCGCGTTCCAAAGCTTCGGGTTTGGCCTCCAGCATCTTGACCGGAATGCCTGCGTTCAGGAAGTTCATGGCGATGCCGCCACCCATAGTGCCCGCGCCGATAACCGCTATGCTGTTGATAGCGCGCTGGGCTGTATCGGCAGGCACATCGGGTATTTTGGAGGCAGCACGCTCGGCCGCGAACAGGTGGCGCAGGGCGCGGCTTTCCGAGGTCATCATCAGGCCCATGAAGGTGCTGATTTCAAAAGCCATGCCTGCTTCAAACTTCTGCTTTGTCGCAGCCTCTACCGCGTCCACGCACTTCAGCGGGGCCGGGTAGTTCTTTGCCATTCCCTTCACCATGTTGCGCGCGAACTGGAAGTAGGCATCGCCCTGCGGGTGCTTGCATTTCAGGTTGCGCACTAGCGGCAAGGGACGCACGTCGGCAATGGATTGGGCAAAGGCCAAGGCTTCTTCCAGCAGCGATTCGGGCGACGTGGCCAATTTGTCAAACAGCTTTTGGCCCGGCAGCGATGCCAGCAGCTCGCTTTTCACCGGTTCGCCGCTGACGATCATGTTCAGCGCCACTTCCACGCCCAGCACCCGGGGCAGCCGCTGCGTGCCCCCCGCTCCGGGGATCAGGCCCAGCTTGACCTCGGGCAGCGCCACGTTACAGTCGGGCGCGGCGATGCGGTAGTGGCAACCCAAGGCAGTCTCCAGCCCGCCGCCCATACAGACAGAGTGGATGGCAGCCACCACCGGCTTGGCCGAGTGCTCGATAGCCAAAATCATGCTCAGCAGGTTCGGCTCCTGCATGGCCTGAGGCGTGTCGAATTCCTTGATGTCCGCCCCGCCCGAAAAAGCTTTGCCTGCACCGGTCAGCACCATCGCCACCACCGCCGCATCGGCATTCGCCTGTGCCAGCCCGGCGGTCACCGCGCGGCGGGTCGCCAAACCTAGGACATTCACTGGCGGGTTGTTCAGCGTAATCACAGCAATGTTGCCGTGGACTTGGTAAAGAACGGGGGAGGAAGGGTTGGGAGCCGTCATGCGTACACCTCGAAGTTGGAATAGAACGATCGTTCGATTTTTATTCTAGGGGCTCAACCGGAGTTAACCTCTGCTGGTTTGTCCCAGTTGGGACAGGATTTACAGCCCTAACCACTCGGCGCAAAGCGCCTTGTCCGCACGCAGGTTTTCGGGCGCACCGTTACACACCACCTGCCCCCGCCCCATCACCAGCACCCGGTCGGCCACGTCCAACGCGAGCGCCAGTTTCTGCTCCACCAGCAACACAGCCACACCCTGGGCTTTCAGCAGGCGCAGGGCAACCGCTACCTGCGCCACCACCTGCGGGGCCAGGCCTTCGGTGGGTTCGTCGATGACCAAGAGCTGGGGGTTGCCCATCAGCGCGCGGGCCAGGGCCAGCATTTGCTGTTCGCCGCCCGAGAGCACGCCGCCGGGGGTGTGCTCTCTAGCCTTGAGTTGCGGAAACAAGGTGTAGACGGCATCGAAAGTCCACGAACCGCTGCCTTTTTTACCCAACAGCAGATTGTGGTGCACGCTCAGGCGCGGAAAGATGTCGCGGGCTTCGGCCACATAGGCGATGCCTTGCTGGGCGATGGCAAACGGTAGCTGACCCACCAGTTGCTGGCCGCGCCACAGGATGGAACCCTCGCAGCGCACCAGGCCCATCAACGCTTTGGCGGTGGTGGAGCGGCCTGCGCCGTTGCGGCCCAGCAGAGCCACGGTTTCACCGGGCAAGATGGCGAACGACACGCGGTGCAACACAGGGGTTTGGCCGTAGAAGGCGCGCAGGTTTTGGACTTGCAGCATCAGGCCACCTGCCCCAGGTAGGCGGCCTGTACCAGCGGGTTGAAGCGCACCGCCTCGGGGGTGTCGAAGGCAATGACTTCGCCCGCCACCAATACAGCTATTTTGGCTGCTAGCGCTGACACTACCTGCATATCGTGCTCTATTATCAATAGCGTCCTGTCTTGCGTCACCTTGCGGATGAGCTGCACAAAACAGGCTGCCTCGTGTGCGCCCATGCCGGCCGTGGGCTCGTCCAGTAGGACCACGCTGGCTCCGCCTGCGATGGTGATGCCCAGCTCCAGCGCCCGCTGCTCGGCGTAGGTCAGGTGGGCGGCCTGCACATCGCGTTTGCCGCCCAGCTGCACTTGGGCCATGACCTGCTCGGCCCGTTCGCGCACGTCCTTCAGGCTATTCAGCAACCGCCAAAAGCTATAGCCGTACCCCTGACTCCACAGCAAGCTGCAGCGCAGGTTTTCAAACACGCTGAGGCGAGCAAACAGGTTGCTGGTCTGGAAGCTGCGCGACAGTCCTGCGCGGTAAATTTCGAATGGTTTTTTGCCGTGGATAGGCTGGCCGTGCAGCAGAACCTGGCCGCTGCTGGGGGCGATGCGGCCACTGATGAGGTTAAACAGCGTGGATTTGCCCGCGCCGTTAGGGCCGATCAAGGCCACGCGCTCGCCTGTGGCTACCGAAAGATCCGTGCCCTGGATGATCTGCGCCGGGCCGAAGCTCTTGCGCAGGGCAATGAGTTGCAGCGCGGGGGTCATTTGCGCAGTCCCAAAAGCACGCCTGCCGCCAAAGCCGCAGTGGCCCCGGCCCAGCTCAGCCCGCTGGTCGCATCCAGCGCCAGGCCCATGAAGCGCAACTCCGGCCCCAACGCCGCCCGCAGCTGCAGCTGGTAGACCATCTCCACCATGGCCGCAAACCCGGCAAACGCCAATGACCAGGCGGCGTACCGAGGCACACTGCGCCAGCGCAGGTGCCCGGTCAGACTGACCATTCCACCAGGCATCCACACCACCATGGCAATAAACACCAAGCCCACATACAGCAGCCAGGCCCTGGTAATGCCGCTGAGCAGTACGTTCGCCAACACCATCAGCACGGCACCCAGCACCGGGCCGAAAAAATGGCCCGAGCCGCCCAAAAAGGTAAACAGCAAATACGCCCCCGAGCGCTGGCTGCCCAGCACGTCGGCAGTCACCGTCTCGAAGTTCAGCGCCGCCAGCCCACCACCGATGCCCGCAAAAAATCCGGCGATAACCACCGCCATGCAGCGTATCCGCCGCGTATCAAAGCCCACAAATTCCACCCGCTCGGGGTTGTCGCGCACCGCGTTCAGCATGCGGCCCAGGGGCGTGAGCGTGAAGGCGAACATCAGCGCGGTACACACCAGGGTGTAGGCCGCGACCAGGTAATAAACCTGTATCTGTGGTCCGAAAGTGATGCCGAAAGTGGCCGTGCCCGCCACCCGGTTGCCCGACACTCCCGCCTCGCCACCAAACACCTGCGGCAGCAGCCAGGCCAGCGCCGCCACCAGTTCGCCCAGGCCCAACGTCACCATGGCAAAGGTGGTGGCCGACTTTTGCGCAGTCAACCAGCCCAGCAACAGCCCCGCCATGGCCCCGGCCAGCCCGCCCACTATGGGCACCAGGCTGACCGGCAGCACGCTGGCGTTCAGTGCGTGGATGGCGGCAAATGCACCCAGGCCGGAATAGAGGGCGTGGCCAAAACTCAGCATGCCCCCCTGCCCCAGCAGGATGTTGTAGCTCAGGCAAACGATGGCGGCGATGCCGATTTGCGTCAGCAGGTTCAGGCCCAGGCTGCTGCTGAAGACCCAGGGCGCGGCCAGCAGCACCAGGGCGCATGCGGCCCCTGCGGTCTTAATCTGCATGCCGCCCCCAAAGCCCGTGGGGGCGCACCAGTAATACCAAAATCAAAAGGGCGTACGGCAGCAGCGGCGCAAACCGGCTGATGGAATCGAAGCCCACCGCAAACGTCTGCAGCACACCGATCAGCAACGACGCACCCAAGGCCCCGGCCAACGACCCCATGCCGCCCACCACGACGACCACAAACACCACCGAGCCCACCGTGGCCGCCATGCCCGGTTCGGTGACGAAGGCATTGCCGCCCACCACACCCGCCAGCCCGGCCAGCGCCGCACCGCCGCCAAACACCAGCGTGCAAATGCGCGGCACGTTATGGCCCAGGGCCTGCACGGCATCGGGATGCGTCAGGGCGGCCTGTACCACCAGCCCGGTGCGGGTACGGGTGAACAGCAGCCACAGCGCCAACCACATGCCCAGCGCCACCAGCACCATAAAGACCCGATAGGCCGCAAACGGCGTGCCCCACAGCGTGAACAGCGGCCCGGCCAGCGCCGACGGAATGCGGTAGTCCACCGGGCCGCGCCCCCACACCAGTTGCACCAGCTCACCCAGCACCAAGGCCAGGCCAAAGGTCACCAGCATCTCTGCCTTGTGCCGATCGGGGCCATGGGCCTGGACGCGGCGCAGCACGGTGCGTTCAAACCCCGCGCCTACCAGGCCCACCAGCAGCGGGGCCAGCAGCAGCGCGGGCCAGAAGCCCAGCACCCCCGTCAGGCTGTAGGCCGCATACGCGCCCAACATGTAGAAGCTGGCGTGGGCCAGGTTCAGCACGCCCAGCATGCTGAAAATCAGCGCCAGGCCCGCGCTCAGCATGAACAGCAGCAAGCCGTAACCAAGGCCGTTCAAGAGCGAAAGGGTCAAAAACTCCATGGGATGGGCACCAAAGGCAGGGCCATCCAGCCAACGGGCCGCGGCACCATGCAGCGGCGGCAAAGTGTAGCCCGGCATAGCGCAGGGCCCCAGGGCACCGGCCAGCGGATTGCCGCCTAAAAAACAAGCAAAAAGAGCCGCCAGCGCATATTTTATATACGCTAGCAGCTCTTTTTTATGTAGCAAACATCCTTGCGGCCAGGGCCGCCTGCATCAGCCCAGCTTGATCGCCATCGGGTCGGCGGTCAAATAGCCCACTGCCGCGCCAAAGCGGTCGTTGTAGTTGGCGCGCACCAGCGGGTCCAGGGTGGCTTGCACCTTGCCGTGCAGCGCGGGAATCCAGTCACCGGCGTGTTGGAAGTTGCTCATGATGTAGGTCCAGCCGTTGATTTCGTCCACCGCGTGCAGGCCAGTGGATTCCGCGCCTGCGGGGGTGGACAGCACGCGGCTCAGGGCCTTGGTGTCGACGTTGTAGGCCCACAGGTAGTTGTTGACGTGCAGGCTGGTGTCTTCGCCGATGAACAGGGTACGCAGCTTTTCCGAGAACTTCAGGTTGTCGGGGTTGGCGATTTTGTCGATGTGGGCCAGGTTGCCCATGCCATCGGCGGCAATGTCTTCCCCGGCCAGCAGGGTTTTGGTGGCGACGGGCACCCAGTCACTGCGGATAGCTTCGCCCAGAATGTCTTTCTGGCCGCCCACCAGCTTGTGCTCGATCACGGCACCGGCCACCAAGGCCTTTGGCAGGGCGATACCGCTGCCTGCCGTCCAGCCCTTGCCGCCCTTGACCATGGATTCCTGGATGTAGGACAGCGCGGAATAGGCCACCTTGTCCTTGATGTTGACAGTCGTACCTTCCATCTTGGTAAAGGCCATGGTGCCGCCCACCAGACCGGCGTAGCGGTGGGTTTCCAGGAAGGCAGCGGCTTTTTCCATGCCGGGCTTGACCTTGATCCAGTTGGGCACGCCGCTCAAGAACACCTGGGTAAAACTGGCATCTTTGGGGTCGTCCTTGCGCACGTCCATGATGTCGGCGGGCTTCAGGGTATTGGCCATCTGCTCGATCTCGGCGCTGGTGGCGTGGCCCAGTTTGACCCAGTACACGCCCACTGCCGCTGCGGTCGGGTTCACCGAGAAGCCGGTGTCCAGGCTGGCCACGTACAGGGTGCCGGCGGACAGGTCTTTTTCGCGGTCGGCCACAAACATGAACAGACCGCCGTTGGTGAAGTCGTCGCCCATCAGCGCAGTGCGGTTGTCGGGCATGACCTGGATCAGCTCGTGCGATATGCGGCCCAGGCAGTAGTGCTTTTTGATGGTGCCGGTACCGTCGGGGTTGACGGTGACTTCCGGCAGGTGTCCGTAGTGGTAGGGGTTGGCCTTGTTTTCATCGCCAAACACGTTCTTGCTGAAGGCCTTGAAGTGCTTGACTTCGCCAATAAAGGGCGCGTTGGGCTCGTACTCTTCGCTGGACAAATGCGTGTTCCAGGGCGACAGGCTGGCACCGCAGGTGATCCACAGGCCGTGGGCGCTGGAGGTGTCCACGTTGTGGTACTTGACCAGGCTGAGCTGGCCGGTTTTGGGATTTTGGTCGAGCGTGAGCACGGCGATGGGCGACGGCAGCGTGCCGTAGGCATCGGCGCCCTTTTGGTCGCGGGTGGTGTATTCAAACTGCACCACGGCGAAGACGGTGTTGCCTTTGACACCGGGCACATTCGGATTGGCCAGGGTCAGCAGCGAGCTGCCATCGGGGCAGTCGGAGAAGAAATGGCGCTCTTTGCCGGGCACCGAGCGGTCCAGGATGGGCTGGTTGCGGATATCAAAGTAGCCACCGGCCAGCACCTTGCCGCCCTTGCCGTCCGGCACCATGTCGCCGGTGTTGAAAAACGGCTGGTAGGCTAATTTGTAGCTGCGGGTGCTGTTGTCGCTGTAGGCCACGTTGAGGGTAGAGCCCACGGCCATGGTGGCCATGGCCGCTGGATTCGCCAGGGTGGGCGCGGCCATGCCGGTGAAAGTGGCCGACACGAAACCGGCGCTGGACGGAGCGGTGGTGGCGCAACCGGACAAGAACGAGGTGGTGGCAAATGCGCCCAAGGGCAGCATCGGCGCAGTAGCCAAAAATTTCAGCGCGCTGCGGCGCGAAGCGATAGAAACATCAGACATGGTGGGGTTCCAGGAAGTGGGGGATACATCAGACTTTTGGGCGGATCATAAGAACGGGGTGTGACAATTTTTTGACAAAACCCAGACACACCGCCTGAACCAAAAATTCAGGACAAAATCGAGCTCCAGCGCAATATATAAATGCGCCAGTAGCTATGTTTAACGGAGCACGCAGACGCTCCACAGCCCACCGCACCCCACACCGCCGCACAGCGGATAATCTGCGGGTTTGCCCTTTCTTTCCTATCCACATCCAAGCCAGGCCCCCATGACTGCTATCCGCCAAGCCGATCTGATCGAATCCATCGCCGCTGCCCTGCAGTACATCAGCTACTACCACCCCACGGACTACATCGCCCACCTGGCCCGCGCCTATGAGCGCGAACAGAGTGCGGCGGCCAAGGACGCGATTGCCCAAATTCTGACCAATAGCAAGATGAGCGCCACCGGCCAGCGCCCGATCTGCCAGGACACCGGCATCGTCAACGTCTTCCTCAAAGTGGGCATGGACGTGCGCTGGGAAGGCTTCACCGGCAGCCTGGACGATGCCATCAACGAAGGCGTGCGCCAGGGCTATGCCCACCCCGACAACACCTTGCGCGCCAGCATCGTGGCCGACCCGCAGTTCGACCGCAAGAACACCAAGGACAACACCCCCGCCGTCATCCACACCGAGATAGTGCCTGGCAACACTGTGGACATCACCGTGGCAGCCAAGGGCGGCGGCTCTGAGAACAAAAGCAAGATGGTCATGCTCAACCCCGGCGACTCGGTGGTCGACTGGGTGCTGAAAACCGTGCCCACCATGGGTGCTGGCTGGTGCCCGCCCGGCATGCTGGGCATTGGCATCGGCGGCACGGCCGAAAAAGCCGTGCTGATGGCCAAGCAAAGCCTGATGGACGACCTGGACATGTACGAGCTGCAGGCCAAGTCGTCGGCGGGCGGCGCGCTCACCAAGACCGAGGCGCTGCGCCTGGAGCTGTTCGAAAAAGTCAACGCTTTGGGCATTGGCGCGCAAGGCCTGGGCGGCCTGACCACCGTGCTGGACATCAAGATCAAGATGTACCCCACCCACGCCGCCAGCAAGCCCGTGGCCATGATCCCCAACTGCGCTGCAACCCGCCACGCCCACTTTGTGATGGATGGCAGCGGCCCGGTGTACCTGGACCCACCCAGCCTGGATCTGTGGCCCAACGTCAACTGGACCCCCGACTACAACAAGAGCAAAAAGGTCGACCTGAACACCCTGACCAAGGCCGAAGTCGCCAGTTGGAAACCCGGCGACACCCTGCTGCTGAACGGCAAGATGCTCACCGGCCGCGATGCCGCCCACAAGCGCATCCAGGACATGCTGGCCAAGGGCGAGAAGCTGCCGGTAGATTTCACCAACCGCGTCATCTACTACGTCGGCCCGGTCGATCCAGTGCGTGACGAAGCCGTGGGCCCCGCCGGCCCCACCACCGCGACCCGCATGGACGGCTTCACCGAAATGATGCTGGCTGAGACCGGCCTGATCTCGATGATCGGCAAGTCCGAGCGTGGCCCGGTCGCCATCGAAGCCATCAAAAAGCACAAGAGCGCCTACCTGATGGCCGTGGGCGGTGCCGCCTACCTGGTCAGCAAGGCCATCAAAACCGCCAAGGTCGTGGGCTTTGCCGACCTGGGCATGGAAGCCATCTACGAATTCGACGTGGTGGACATGCCCGTGACCGTGGCTGTGGATGCAGGCGGCACCAGCGCGCACATCACCGGCCCGGCAGAGTGGCAAAAGCGGATTGCCACGGGGGAATTCAAAAATATCGGAGTCGTAGCGGCTTGAAGGCCACCGAGCGCCGCGCCGGGCCGCCCCAAGCAAGCGAGCACCCCCTCGGGGGGCAGCGCAGTACACGCAGTGACCAGCGTGGGGGCAACAATGCCATCGGGGTATTTGACAGCGGCATCGGCGGCTTGAGCGTCTTGCAGGCGCTGCAGGCTGCGCTGCCGCTGGAGCATTTCGTCTACCTGGACGACAGCGCCTACGCGCCCTACGGAGAGCGCGATGGTGCGCACGTTGTCAATCGCTCCGGCGCCATCACCACCTACCTGCGGGAAACGCACAACATCAAGGCCTTGGTGATCGCCTGCAACACCGCCACCATGGCCGCAGTCGCCCTGCTCCGCGCCGAACACCCGGGCCTGCCCATCGTGGGCGTAGAGCCGGGCTTGAAGCCAGCAGCCGCCGCCAGCCATACCAAACGCGTGGGCGTGATCGGTACGCGCGGCACCGTCACCAGCGCCAAGTTCAAGGCATTGCGCACCAGCCTGCAAGACCAGGCCGACTTCGTTGTGCAGCCCTGCGACGGCCTGGCCGATGCCATCAGCCGCAGCGTGGAAACCGGTGATGACTCAAAAATAATAGCACTCTGCGCAGAATACACCTACGCCATGGGTCGATTTGGCTCAAACCCGGGCGAGATCGATACGCTGGTGCTGGGCTGCACCCACTACGTCTTCGCGCAGGCCCATCTGGCCGAGTTGGTGGGCCCGCAGGTGCAGATTTTGTCCACTGGCGAACCGGTGGCACGGCGTACGCAGTCTTTGCTGGAAAGCGCTGGCACCTTGGCAACCCAAGGGCCGGGCCGGGTCCAACCCGTCACCACCGGCGAGCCCGGCGTGCTGCAAGCCGCCGCCCGGCGTTGGCTGGGGTTTGCCACCGAGGATGCGGTGCGCTGGGTGGCCTAATCCCAGGCGTCGTGCCGCGCCCGCCGCTCCTGGCGGTAGTTGGTCACTTCCAGCCGGATTCCGTCGGGGTCGGTGAAAAACGTGGCCCAGTAGTCGGGCGCGTATTCCGGGTACAGCCGGGCCGGTGTGGCATCCAGGCCCGCCGCGCGCAGTTGCCCGGCCACCGCCTGCACGTCAGCCACCGTGTCCACCCGCAGGCAAAAATGGTGCAGACCTGGCGCATACGGGTCGTGCGGCACGCCACTGCGCGCCGGACGCAATACAAAGCCGAAGTGGCGGTTGAAGTACTGGATGTGCGGATCAACGCCTAAGACAAACGCGTTCTTGCGAAAGCCTAAAGCGTCCACCAGCACCTGGTCGTAAAACGGCTCGGCGCACGCCAGGTCAGACACGGTGATGTAGATGTGGTCTATACCGGTTGCTTCAGGCATGGTGAACTCCTCAGTGGGTCAAACGGCAGCCGGGCCATCCACGGCCTTGCTGTACGCAAAAAACACGGTGTCACGCACCCATCCAAGCGACTCGTACACCGACTGCGCGGCCAAATTCGTCTTGGCCGTAGTCAGGTCCATCCGCGCCACGCCCTGGCTAGCCGCGTACTGCTCCGCCGCCTGTAACAGCGCCCGGCCCGCGCCGGATTTGCGCGCGTCCGCAGCCACGTACAGGTCGTACAGCACGTAAATGGGCGCAGCCGCCACAGAGCAGAACGAAGGATAGAGCTGGCAAAACCCCAGCAACCGACCGCCGTCGCCCTGTGCCACGAGGATGGTGGACTCGCCATTCACCATGCGCGCCTGGATGAAGGCCGTAGCCCGCGGCAGATCAGGCAGCTGGTCGTAGAACTGGCGGTAAGCATCGAACAGCGGCGCGATGGCGGGAAGGTCGTGCAGTGTGGCGGGGCGGATCGGCATCGGTACAGCGTAGAAATCGGGTTAAAAATACCACTTTAGCGCATATTCCACCTGCACCAGCAGCTACGCATTCCGTAGCAGTCCTGCCGTTAGCGCGTAAGGCAAGTTGGCGCGGGGGTAAATCCATCGTAAAGGCCTGCCGCGCGGAGCGGAGCCCGTGGGCCTACGGGCTAATATGCACGCGGTATGCGCCCCACCACCACTTTCCCTCTTTCCCGACCATGAACCAACGCACTTTTATACGCACCCAAACAGGCCTGTCCGGGCCGGGCTACCTGGGCTTGGTTTTGCTGGTGGTTGCCGCTGGCGGTGGGGGCTGGTGGTGGGGGCAACACCACAGTGCGGCGGATGCCAGCGCGGTGGCGGCTCCGGCCAAATCGGCCAGCGCGCCGGGTGTTGGTGGTGCAGGTGGCGCAGCAGGCGGGCGGCGCTTTGGCGGGGCCAGCAATGTGCAGCCGGTGTCGGTGGCCACCGTCCAGCAGCACGATGTGCGGGTGCTGGTGTCGGCCATCGGCAATATCAGCGCGCTCAACACCGCCGTGGTGCGCTCGCAAGTGGCAGGCGTTTTGCAGGCGGTGCGTTTTACCGAGGGCCAGCAGGTCAAGGCCGGGCAGGTGCTGGCCGAGATCGACCCGCGCAGCTTCCAGGTCGCGCTGTCGCAGGCCCAAGGCAGCCTGGCGCGCGACCAGGCCCAGTTGCGCAACGCCCAGCTGGACCTGGCCCGCTACCAGGATTTGCTGGCCAAGGACTCGATTGCCAAGCAGCAGGTGGACACGCAGGACGCGCTGGTCAAGCAGCTGCAGGGCACGGTGCTGACCGACCAGGCCCAGGTTGACAGCGCCAAACTGCAGCTCTCGTACACCCAGGTGCGTGCGCCCATCGCCGGGCGGCTGGGCTTTCGGCAGGTGGACGTGGGCAATATGGTGCAGACCAGCGACGCCAACGGCCTGGTCAGCATCACCCAGACCCAGCCGCTGAACGTGGTGTTTGCTGTGCCCGAGGCCAATGTGGCGCAGATCAACCAGAAGCTGGCTGCCAAAGCGCCGCTGGTGGTCGAGGTCTGGGACCGGGCACTCAAAAACAAGCTGGCCGTGGGCAAAGTGGCCAGCACCGACAACGCCATCGACACCACCACCGGCACGCTAAAAGTGAAAGCCCAGTTTGCCAATGCCGACGCCGCGCTGTTTCCCAACCAGTTTGTCAACGTGGTGCTGCAGCTGGGCACATTGAAAGATGCCATGGTGGTGCCGTCTGCCGCCGTGCAGCGCGGCGCGCAGGGCACGTATGTGTACGCCGTGAAGGAAGACGGCAGCGTCACCGTGCGCCGCATCCAGCTGGGTGCCACCGATGGCGACGGGGTCAGCGTGCGGGGCGATATCTCGGTGGGCGAGAGGGTGGTGACCGACGGGGCCGACCGCCTGCGCGAAGGTGCCAAGGTAGAGGTGATTGCCGCCCCGGCTGCCGATACGGGCAAGCGCCAGAAATCTGAAACAAATACGGCTCCAGCGCAGGCAGCGTCTGCACCAGTAGCTACAAAATCCGAAGCACCCGCTGCCCCACAGAAAACCGCTCCCGCCAGCGAAACCACCGCCGAGGAGCGCCCCCGCTGGCTGGACCGCCTGCCGCAGGATGTGCAGGACAAGTTCCTGAAGATGTCGCCCGACGAACGCAAGGCCTTCATCGAACAAAGGCGCGAACAACGCCGGCAAAAAGAAGCCTCAGGTGGATAGATTGAACACCCCCAGGCTTGCCCACTTTGTGTGGCCGCCCACCCCCTTGCAGGGGGCAACCCTGGCGGCCCGGCAAAGCCGGTTCCGCGGCGTTCTGGCCTGGCCGTTCGCACCTTATGCGCCGTAGGGATCTCCAGTGAACCTGTCCAGACTTTTCATCCTTCGCCCGATCGCCACGTCGCTGCTGATGCTGGCCATCCTGATTGCCGGGCTGCTGGCCTACCGGCTGCTGCCGGTGTCCGCCCTGCCCGAAGTGGACTACCCCACTATCCAGGTCACCACGCTGTACCCCGGTGCCAGCCCGGACGTGATGACATCGTCGGTCACCGCGCCGATGGAGCGCCAGTTTGGCCAGATGCCGGGGCTGGCGCAGATGTCGTCCACCAGCTCGGGCGGTGCCTCGGTGATCACGCTGCGCTTCTCGCTGGAGATGTCGCTGGACGTGGCCGAGCAGCAGGTGCAGGCCGCCATCAACGCCGGTAGCAACCTGCTGCCCAGCGACCTGCCCATGCCGCCCACCTACAGCAAGGTGAACCCGGCGGATGCGCCCATCCTGACGCTGGCCATCACCTCGCCCTCGCTGCCGGTGATCCGCGTGCACGACCTGGTGGAAAACCGGCTGGCCCCGAAGCTGTCGCAGGTCGAGGGCGTGGGCCTGGTGGCGCTGGCCGGGGGCGGTCGCCCCGCCGTGCGCATCCAGGCCGACCCAGGCAAGCTGGCCGGTGTGGGCCTGGCGCTGGACGATGTGCGCACCGCCATTGCCGCCGCCAACACCAACCAGGCCAAGGGCAGCTTCGACGGCCCGCTGCGCGCCTCGACCATCGACGCCAACGACCAATTGCGGTCCGCCGCCGAGTACAGCAACCTGGTCATCGCCTTCAAGAACGGGGCGGCCATCCGCATGAAGGACGTGGCGAACGTGGTGGATGACGCAGAGAACATCCGGCTCGCCGCCTGGGCCAACGCTACCCCCGGCATCATCCTGAATATCCAGCGCCAGCCCGGTGCCAACGTGATCGACACCGCTGACCGCATCAAGGCCCTGCTGCCCAAGCTGCAAGCCACCCTGCCCGCCTCGCTGGATGTGCAGATCCTGACAGACCGCACGGTGACCATCCGCGCCTCGGTAGACGACACGCAGATGGAGCTGCTGTTGGCGATTGGCCTGGTGGTGGCCGTTATTTTTGTGTTCTTGCGCAGCGGCTCGGCCACACTGATCCCGAGTCTGGCGGTGCCTTTGTCGCTGGTGGGCACCTTTGGCGTGATGCACCTGGCCGGGTTTTCGATCAACAACCTGACCCTGATGGCGCTGACCATTTCCACCGGCTTTGTGGTGGACGACGCGATCGTGATGATCGAGAACATCGCCCGCTACGTGGAGCAAGGCGAGAAGCCGTTTGACGCGGCGCTCAAGGGTGCCAAGCAGATCGGCTTCACCATCATTTCACTGACGATTTCGCTGATTGCGGTGCTGATTCCGCTGCTGTTCATGGGCGATGTGGTCGGGCGGCTGTTCCACGAGTTCGCGATTACCTTGGCGGTATCCATCCTGATTTCCGCAGTGGTCTCGCTCACCTTCACGCCCATGCTGTGCGCGCGCCTGCTCAAGCACACGCCCGAGGAAAGCCATGGCCGCATCTACCAAGCCACCGGTAAATTTTTCGACAGCCTGATCCGCCGCTACGGCGTGGCTCTGCACTGGGTGCTGGCACGCCAGGCGGGCACGCTGATCGTATTTGTGCTGACCGTTGTGCTCACTGGCTGGCTGTACTTTGTAGTACCCAAGGGCTTTTTTCCGCTGCAGGACACGGGTGTCATCCAGGCCATGACCGAGACCGCGCAGAGCAGCTCGTTTGCAGCCATGGCGGACCGGCAACAGGCGCTGGCCGCGGTGATTTTGCAAGACAGCGCGGTGCAGAGCGTGTCGTCCTTCATTGGCGTGGACGGGGTGAACACCACGTTGAACCAGGGCCGAATTCTGATCAACCTCAAGCCCAAGGCCGCACGCGACGCGTCGGCCAGCGCCATCCTTCGCCGCCTCAGCGATGCCAGCCGTAAGGTGTCGGGCATCACGGTGTACATGCAGCCGGTGCAGGACCTGACCATCGAAGACCGCATCTCCAAGACCCAGTACCAGTTCCTGCTGTCGTCGCCGAGTTTCGACGAGCTCAACACCGGTGCCGCCGCGCTGCTGGAGCGCCTGCGCAGCCTGCCGCAACTGGCCGACGTGGGCAGCGACGTGCAAGACAAGGGCCTGCAGGCCTATGTTGAGATCGACCGCACCGCGGCCGGGCAGTTGGGGGTGACGGTGGCGGCCATCGACACCGCCCTGTACAACGCCTTTGGCCAGCGGCTGATTTCCACCATCTACACCCAGTCCAACCAGTACCGCGTGGTGCTGGAGGTGGGGCCGCAGGACCGGCTGGGGCCGCAGGCGCTGTCCCGGCTGTATGTGCCCGGTGCCAACGGCGTGCAGGTGCCGCTGTCGAGTGTGGCCAAGGTGCAAGAACGATCCGCCGCGCTGGCGGTGAACCACGCGGGGCAGTTTCCGTCGGCCACCATTTCCTTCAACACCGCGCCTGGCCATTCGCTAGGCGATGCGGTCAGCGCCATCCAGGCCGAAGAAGCGGCGCTGCAGCTGCCCGCCAGCATCGAGACCAGCTTCCAGGGCGCGGCGCTGGCCTTCCAGGCATCGCTGAACAACACTTTGCTGCTGATTCTGGCGGCCATCATCACTATGTACATCGTGCTGGGTGTGCTGTACGAAAGCTTCATCCACCCAGTGACGATTTTGTCCACCCTGCCCTCGGCGGCGCTGGGTGCGCTTCTGGCGCTGCTGGTGTTCCGGCTGGACCTGGACATCATTGCCATCATCGGCATCGTGCTGCTGATCGGCATCGTCAAGAAGAACGCCATCATGATGATTGACTTCGCGCTGGATGCCGAGCGCGAACAAGGCCTGAGCCCGCGCGCCGCCATCCACCAGGCGTGTTTGCTGCGTTTTCGGCCGATTTTGATGACCACCCTGGCCGCGCTATTGGGGGCCTTGCCGCTGATGCTGGGCACCGGCGTGGGCAGCGAGCTGCGCCATCCGCTGGGCGTGACCATGGTCGGTGGATTGATCGTCAGCCAGCTGCTGACGCTGTTCACTACGCCGGTGATTTACCTGGGCTTTGCGGGTTTGGCCGAAAAATGGCGGGCGCGATGACCGGCGGGAATGTAGCCAATAGGGGTCAGATCCCAATTGCGCGCAGAGTGTTTGCGGTTCGAGCACGACACTTCCCGCATTTGGGCTCTGCCCCTTATTGGCGGGTTGGCGTTAACAACCACCCCCGGTTTGGAATGCGTATCTGCACCGAGGCGCGCCACTGCGGAAATAGGGATCTGACCCCTATTGTTTTCCCATGAATTTCTCCGCCCCCTTCATCCACCGCCCCATCGCCACCACCCTGCTCACCCTGGGCATCGCCATCGCCGGGGTCATCGCCTTTCTGCTGCTGCCCGTGGCCCCGCTGCCGCAGGTGGATTTCCCTACCATCTCGGTATCTGCATCGCTGCCCGGTGCCAGCCCCGAGACCATGGCGGCCACGGTGGCAACACCTTTGGAGCGGGCACTGGGGGCCATTGCGGGGGTGACGGAGATGACCTCCAACTCGTCGCTGGGCAGCAGCCGGGTCACCCTGCAGTTTGACCTGAACCGCGACATCAACGGTGCGGCGCGGGATGTGCAGGCAGCCATCAACGCGGCCCGCACCCTGCTGCCCAGCGGCATGCCTAGCAACCCCAGTTACCGCAAGGTGAACCCGGCCGATTCGCCCATCATGCTGCTGTCGCTCACCTCCGACACGCTAACGCGCGGCCAGATGTACGACGCGGCCTCTACCGTGCTGGCCCAGCGGCTGGCGCAGATCGACGGCATTGGCCAGGTCAACATCGGCGGCGGTGCGCTGCCTGCAGTGCGGGTGGAGCTGGACCCCAACAAACTGGCGGCCAACGGCATTGCGCTGGACACCGTGCGCCAGACCATCACCAGCACCAATGCCAACCGGCCCAAGGGCGCGGTGGAAGACGGCACGCGCAACTGGCAGATCGGTGCCAACGACCAGGCACGCACCGCAGCCGAATTTGCGCCGCAGATCATTCGCTACAAAAATGGTAGCGCAGTACGCATGCAGGACGTGGGCCAGGTGCTCGACAGCGTGGTGGACGTGCGCAACTATGGCGTCAGCGACGGTAAACCGGCGATTCTGCTGATTCTGTTCAAACAGCCCGGTGCCAACATCATCGACGCGGTAGACAAGGTGCGCGCCCTGCTGCCGCACCTGCAGGCCTCCATTCCGGCCGCCATCCAGCTGCAGGTGGTGATGGACCGCACGCCCACCATCCGCGCCTCGCTGCGCGAGGTGGAGCGGGCGCTGGCCATCTCCATCGGGCTGGTGGTGATGGTGGTGTTTTTGTTCCTGCGCAATGCCCGTGCGGCACTGATCCCCAGCGTGGCCGTGCCGGTGTCGCTGGCGGGCACGTTTGGCGTGATGTACCTGCTGGGCTATACGCTGGACAACCTGTCGCTGATGGCGCTGACGGTGGCCACCGGCTTTGTGGTGGACGATGCCATCGTGGTGCTGGAGAACGTGACACGCCACATGGAGCGCGGTAAATCGGCCGTGCAGGCAGCGCTGGCGGGCACGCGGGAGATCGGCTTTACCGTGGTGTCCATCAGCCTATCGCTGATTGCAGTGTTCATCCCGATTCTGCTGATGGGCGGCATCGTGGGGCGGCTGTTCCGTGAATTTGCGGTGATTCTGTCGGCCTCGATTCTGGTGTCGATGGTGGTGTCACTGACCACCACCCCGATGATGTGCGCGGCGCTGCTACGGCAAGCCCCCGTCCAAAAGGAACCCAGTCGCCTGGCGGTATGGGCGGGTCGGCTGCAAAAGCGCCTGCTGCGCGGCTACCGGCGCTCGCTGGCCTGGACGCTGCGCCACCAGCCCATCGCCCTGGTGGCGCTGCTGTGCGTAGTGGCCTTGAACGTGCATTTGTATGGTGCTATTCCCAAAGGCTTTTTCCCGCAGCAGGACACGGGGCGGGTCAACGGCAATATCCGCGCCGACCAGAGCACATCCTTCCAGTTCATGCAGCAGCGGCTGGTGCGCTTTATGGACGTGGTGCGCACCGACCCGGCCGTAGAGAGTGTGACCGGCTTCACCGGCGGCGGCCAACGCAACACGGCCAATATGTTCATGACGCTCAAACCCCTGGCCCAGCGCGACGTATCCGCCGACCAGGTAGTGGCCCGGCTGCGTACCAAGCTGGCGCACGAGCCGGGTGCCAATCTGTTCCTGGTGCCGGTGCAAGACATCAACATCGGCGGCCGCCAGGCCAACGCCCAGTACCAGTACACCTTGCAGGCCGACGACCTGGCCGACCTGCGCGCCTGGGAGCCGCGCATCCGCCGTGCCCTGTCGCAACTGCCCGAGCTGGTGGATGTGAACAGCGACCAGCAAGACAACGGCCTGCAGACCTCGGTGGTGATGGACCGCGATGCCATGGCCCGCCTGGACCTGAGCGTCAGCACCGTAGACACCACGCTGAACAACGCCTTCGGCCAGCGCCAGGTGGGGGTCATCTACAACCCGCTGAACCAGTACCGGGTGGTGATGGAGCTGGCGCCGGAGTTTTTGCAAAATGCCGAGTCGTTGCGCAAGCTGCTGTTCACCTCCAGCACCGGCGCGCAAGTACCGCTGGCGGCCTTTGCCAAGGTGGAGCTGACCAATACGCCGCTGTCGGTCAACCACCAAGGCGGCACGCCGGCCAGCACGGTCAGCTTCAACCTGCCGCTGGGCGTGTCGCTGTCGCAGGCTACCGAAGCAGTGAATAACGCGGTGGCCGAATTGGGCGTGCCGGTGTCGGTGCGCGGCAGCTTTGCGGGCACGGCGCAGGCGCTGAAAAGTTCGTTGAACAGCCAGCCGCTGCTGATTCTGGCGGCCATCGTCACTATCTACCTGGTGCTGGGCATTCTGTACGAGAGCCTGATCCACCCCATCACCATCCTGTCCACCCTGCCCTCGGCGGGTGTGGGGGCCCTGCTGGCGCTGGAGGCCTTCAACACCGAGTTTTCCATCATCGCGCTGATCGGAGTGATTCTGCTGATCGGCATCGTCAAAAAGAACGCCATCATGATGATCGACTTTGCCATCACCCGGCAACGCAATGCGGGACAACGCAACGCAGGCCAAGTCACCGCAGCGCAAGCCATCTACCGCGCCGCCCACCTGCGCCTGCGACCGATTCTGATGACCACTGTTGCCGCCATGCTGGGTGCCGTGCCGTTGGCCGTGGGCCACGGCGACGGGGCCGAGCTGCGCCAGCCGCTGGGCATTGCCGTGGTGGGTGGCCTGGTGCTGAGCCAGCTGCTCACGCTCTACACCACGCCCGTGGTCTATGTCAGCATGGACCGTTTGCGCGCATGGGGGCACAGCCTGCGCTGGCCCGCCTTTCATTCACTGCGGAGGGCCAGCGATGCTGCCTAAATTAACCCCCTGGCTGGGCTGGGCGCTGTTGCTTAGCGCCTGCAGCACCACGCCACCCTACCAGGCTCCCAGCGCGCCCGCCACGGCCAGCGCCTTCAAAGAAACCGGCCTGTGGCACACCGCCAATCCACAGGCCGCTGCCGTGCCGGACGACTGGTGGCAGCTGTTCAACGACCCTGTGCTCAACGGCTTGCAAACCCAAATGGGCCAGAACCAGAACCTGCTGGCCAGCGCCGCGCAAATCCGCGTCGCACAGGCCGCGTTGGGCAGCAGCCGTGCGGCCTTGTCGCCCACCCTAGGCGCGGGCCTGGCAGCCACCCGCAGCGCTTCACCCACTGCGGGAGTCGCCAACAGCGTGGCCCTGACTGGCAGCGCCAGCTGGGAACTGGACCTGTGGGGGCGGCTCTCGAGTGCGGTGACCGGCGACCAGGCCCGTGTGCAGGCCAGCCAGGATGATTGGGCCGCGGCCCGCCTGTCGCTGCAAGCCACGGTGGCGCAAACCTATTTCTCGCTGCGCGCCGCCGAAGCCCAGTCGGCCCTGCTGGAGCGCAGCGTGCAGGCCTACCAGCGCTCTTTGGAACTGACGCAGAACCGTTACCAGGGCGGAGTCGCCTCGGCCGACGACGTGGCGCAGGCGCAAACCCAGCTAAAAACCACTTCGGCCCAACGGATCGAATCCGATAGCTCCCGCGCCCAACTGGAACACGCGCTGGCCGTGCTGCTGGGCCTGGCACCGTCCGAATTCAGCCTGGCGCGCACCGCGGTTCTGCCTGCCACGCCGGACGTGCCCGACCAACTACCGGCCAAGCTGTTGGAGCGCCGCCCCGACATCGCAGCGGCAGAACGCCGTGTGGCCGCGGCCTACGCGCAGATCGGCGTGGCCAAAGCCGCGTTCTTCCCGGCGCTGACACTGTCGGCCAGCGCCGGGTACAAGGGAAGTAACTTGGCGAACCTGGTCAGTGCGCCGAATCTGCTTTGGTCGGTGGGGCCCGCGCTGGCGTTGGCGGCGTTCGATGGTGGCCTGCGGCAGTCGAATGTGGATTCCGCCCGGGCCAGCACCGATGCCGCCACCGCCAGCTACCGCCAAACCGTGCTGACGGCGCTGCAAGAGGTGGAAGACAACCTGGTGATCGTAGGCAGCCTGCAGCAGGAAGCCGCGCTGCAAACCGAAGCCCTGGCCGCCGCCAGGCGGTCTTTGGAGATTGTGAAAAACCAGTACCAGAGCGGTACGGTGAGCTACCTGAACGTGGTGGTGGCGCAGGCCACGGCGCTGTCCAGCGAACGCAGCCTGCTGGACGTGCAAAACCGCCGTTTGGCGGCTACCAACCAGTTACTGAAGAATATTGCCGGGCGCTGGTAGCTATGGCTTACCCCCAGGCTACCGTGCTGCGCACTTTCCGCTAACCCCTTGCAGGGGGCGATACCAGTGGCCCGGCAAAGCCGGGGCCAGCTATCTCTGAAAAATACAGGGCGACTTTTGCACCCTAGCTAGGATCAGTGCAGGTGGCGCGGACGGCGACCGCCGCCGCCGTGGCCACCGGCTCCACCAGAACCGCCAGGGCCACGGGGCGGCTTACCCAGCTCCAGCGAGTTCACCAGGGCATCAAAGCGCTGCGTGAATAGCTGGTCGATCTCGCGCACGATGCCGTTGAGTTCGGACGCGTCGAAGTGGCGCTCCATCATGTTGATGACATCCTGCACCAGCAAATCGCGCTGCACCTGCATGATGGCCGCAGGCGTGGGGCCGACGAACAGCATCATGAAGTCGTCGCGCGAATCGTCGGTGGCTTCTTCGTCTTCTTCGTCAAAGTCGGTGTCGTAGAAGGTGATCTCAATAGACGCACCGCGTTCGGCCAGCTCGTTCAGGCTCATGCACATCTCGTCCAGCGCCTGCTTGAAATCTTCGTCGCCCGGCACCGTCCAGCACATTTGCAGCATGTGCTCGGGCGCATCGAACTGGATGCCCGGCTCTTCTTCGTAGGCGCTGCCTGCGGCATCGGCCAGGGACTTGGCCCCGGCATACTTCCACAGCGGCTTGAGCGCGTCCTGGACTTGGTGGAACGTGACATCGGTGCGCAAAGGCACTTGGCCGTGCACATGGATTTCAAAGGGGGCGTTGTAACGGGGCATAGGGAGATAGTAGGCGCTTTTGACAGGGTTGAAAACCAGCGCTCGGACCAGAGCCACAAAACCTTTTGGAATCAGCCAAAAGAAAAGTGCCTCCGTCTGTGGTGGATTCGAAGCCGACTGATTTTACGTGCACTGACAGAGGCGGCCAAACGCGGCTAGCGTGAAAAGTGTGCCGGTTGCCCAACCCATCAATTTATAATGTTTTAGCTTTCTAGCGCATACAGATTCTAGGCATATAGCTATTATTTTAGTAGCAATCTAAAGTTTATGCAACCTGACGCGCCAGGGCGCTTAAAAGCGGCACCTGCGTACTTGGCCGTGCGAAGTTGTCCTACAGCCGCATTGGTTCAAATTGGGTGAAATAGGTGCTTGTCTCTGGAGAAATCTATGTCCGTTACTTTTTTGAAAAAACTGTCTTTGCAACGCGGCCACGTGTATGTGTCCAATTCACTGGAAATTGACCGCGTGATCGACCTCAAGCGTGCCGGGTGGTTGGACGCCGAAGTTGGTCCGTTTTTGAAGGGCGGACAGACCTCCAAACCACCGCTTTTTGCCATCGTGCGCGGGCTGACACAGGAGGGATGGGACGAACTGGAGCGGCTGGATGGACCGGACACTTCACCCACATCGGGCTGGGACCAACTGGTCAGTCTTACCAAACGCAGCCTTCCGCACTTCAAATCCCGCAACATCGACAGCAGCTTTTTACCCAGAAATTGACGGGGCCTGGCTGCTCAGTGCGCCAGGGCTGCCACCAACGCATCGGCAGCCCGCACGGCTTCAGCGCGCGTCGGCCAGCTTATGTTGTTATCAGTCAAGGGCGGCAAGCCCTCCACGTGTACGACCTCGATGAACCATGGGCCTTCGGCAAAGTGGCACAGCTTGGCCATGTAGTGGCGGCCATTTGCCACGCCGGGCACGTATTCTTCTATCGCTTCAGGTTTCTCTTGGTCCATGGGGGTCTTTACAAAATCTGAATAAACCGGGGAAATGGGCGGGAAATAAATTTCGATTATCGCCACCGCCAGGGCACTATGGCCGCATCCAAACCCGGCTTCATTACGTACCCAGCCTATGTCTATCCATACACCCATCCACACTGGCGGCAGCATTGCCCTCACCCGCCGTCTTGGCTTGCTGGGCGCAGGCAGCGCCGTGCTGGCGCTTTTGTCCGGCTGTTCGGCCACCAAAGCGCTGGACCATTTGATTGCCCACGACACCTACCATGGCCAAACCGGCATTCCTTACGGGCCCGATCCCCGGCATATGCTGGACATTTACCAGCCCGTAGGAACGCCAATACATGGCGGCTTTCCGGTAGTGCTGTTTTTTTACGGCGGCAACTGGACCCGGGGCGAGCGTGCGGATTACCGCTTTGTGGGCGAGGCCTTGGCGGCCAATGGCATTCTGGCGCTGGTAGCAGACTACCGGCTCAGCCCGCAGGTCCACTACGCCGGACTGCTGGATGATTGCGCCCGGGCGCTGCAATGGACGCTTTCCCATGCAGCCGCGCTGGGCGGCAACCCGGCACGGGTGCTGCTGATGGGGCACTCCGCCGGCGCCTATAACGCCGCCATGCTCGCACTCGACCCGCGCTGGCTGTCGCCTCTTGGGCTGGCGCCCCAGCGCTTGGCGGGCTGGATCGGACTGGCGGGGCCGTATGATTTTTTACCGATTGGAGACCCCGAGGTCCAGGTCGCCTTCGGCTGGCCACACACGCCCGCCGATTCACAACCCATCCACCACGCGTCGGCCAAAGCCCTACCCACCCTGCTGCTTGCTGGGCGCACCGACAGCATCGTCAACACCCAGCGCAACACCGAAGGCCTGGCCCGCACGCTGCGGGCCGCGGGCACGTCTGTGGAGGTGCGCATTTTTGACGGCCTGGGCCATGTGACCACCGTGGCAGCCTTGGCCCGGCCCCTGGACTGGTTGGCACCGGTGCTGCCCACCGTGGTAACTTTTGTCAACCAGGTCCCGACCCCGCCAAAGACACCCTGACAATTGCTATTATATAAATAGCTGCAGGCGTATATTTCATCTGCGCTAGAGGCATGAAAAGCATATAAAAGCAGCCGCCCCCATCGCACCGATGGGCACGCGCTAACGGCTGCTACACTTTTCCCCCATACTCCTTGCCGTCCTGTGCGGCTGCGCGCCCATGATGACTTCCGTTTTCAACTTCACCTTTGTGCCCTGGTTCCGCTCGGTGGCACCGTACATCCACAAGTTCCGCAACCAGACTTTTGTGGTGGGAATTGCGGGCGAGGCGATTGCGGCGGGCAAGCTGGCGCACCTGGCACAAGACCTGGCGATGATTCAGAGCATGGGCGTGAAAATTGTGCTGGTGCATGGCTTCAGGCCGCAGGTGACTGAACAGCTCAAGGCCAAGGGCCACCCGCCCAAATACGCTAACGGCATCCGCATTACCGACGGTGTGGCGCTCGACTGCGCCCAGGAGGCGGCCGGCCAGTTGCGCTACGAGATCGAGGCCGCGTTCAGCCAAGGGCTGCCGAATACGCCGATGGCCGGGGCCACCATCCGGGTGATTTCGGGCAACTTCATCACCGCCCGGCCCGTGGGCATTGTGGACGGCATCGACTTTCAGCATTCGGGCCTGGTCCGCAAGGTGGACACCGGCGGCATCACCCGGGTGCTCGACATGGGGGCCATGCTGCTGCTGTCGCCGTTTGGCTTTTCGCCCACTGGCGAGGCCTTCAACTTGACGATGGAAGAAGTGGCGACCTCGGTGGCCAGCGCGCTGCAGGCCGACAAGCTGATCTTTTTGACCGAGGTGCCCGGCATCCGCATGCGGCCGGACCAGCCCGAGAGCGAAGACAACCCCATTGACACCGAGCTGCCGCTGGCTGTGGCCGAAAAGCTATTGGCCGACCTGCCCGCCGCCAACCGTCCGACCGACACCGCCTTTTACCTGCAGCACTGCGTAAAAGCCTGCAAATCCGGCGTGGAACGCAGCCACATCATCCCGTTTGCGGTAGACGGCGCGATTTTGCTGGAGGTGTATGTGCACGACGGCATCGGCACCATGGTCGTAGACGAAAAATTAGAGAGCCTGCGCGAGGCACTGGTCGACGATGTGGGCGGCATCTTGCAACTGATCGAACCGTTTGAGAAAGACGGCACCCTGGTCAAGCGCAGCCGCACCGAGATCGAACGCGATGCCGACCTGTACACCGTGGTGGAGCACGACGGCGTGATCTTCGCCTGCGCGGCGCTCTACCCCTACCCCGAAGCCCACACCGGCGAGATGGCGGCACTGACCGTGTCGCCCCAGGTGCAGGGCCAGGGCGACGGTGAAAAGGTGCTCAAACGCATCGAGCAACGTGCCCGCGCTGCCGGGCTGGACAGCATTTTTGTGCTCACCACGCGCACCATGCACTGGTTTATCAAGCGCGGCTTCGAGCAGGTGGATCCCGAGTGGCTGCCCGAAGCCCGCAAGCGCAAATACAACTGGGACCGCAAAAGCCAGGTGTTGGTGAAAAAACTGAACTAGAGCGAACACCAACTGTCTTTTCCAGAGATACCGCAGAACTGGCTTTGCCAGGCCACTGGCATCGCCCCCTGCTAGGGGGTTGGCGAAAGATGCGAAGCACTGCAGCCTGGGGGTGAGCCCAAGCTAAGCGGGAAGATCAATCTGTTCAGGGCTCAGGTACTGCTCGGCAAACTTGCGGTAGATGCCCTGGCGCATGAATACGTCGAACAGGTCGGGATCGATGTGGCCGTTTTTACTGAAACGCACCATGATCTCCAGCGCCTTGGACAGCTTCATGCGTGGCCGGTACGGGCGGTTGGCACTGGTCAGCGCTTCGAAAATATCGGCCAGGGCCAGCATGCGGGCCTGCAATGGCATTTGGTGCCGGGTCGGGCCTTGGGGAATGCCACTGCCGTCAACCCGCTCACGGCCCGTGCTGGCGTATTCAGGCACATTTTTCAGGTGCTTGGGCCAGGGAACTTGCGCCAGCATGGCCTGCGTGGCGACCACGTGTTGGTTGACGATGCCTCGCTCCTGCTCGGTCAGCGTACCGCGCGGAATGCACAGGTTTTCCAGCTCGTCGCTGCTTAAAAATGGCACTTGCACAGCGTCTGCATTGCGCCAATGGCGGCGCGTGCCGATGTCACGGACTTTGCCGAGCTGGGCATCGGTCATGCGCGACTGGGCCTGGTTCACCTCGCGCAGAAATGCCCGGTCGGCTTCGATGCCGAGCAGCGCATCTTCACCGCGTTGCTCGGCGGCGGCCTCGGCGGCGGGGTCGGTGCAGGCCCGCAAGGCGAGTTGCTGACGCAGCGTGGCGATTTCGGCATCGCGCTTGAGCACTTCAAAACGGGTGCTGATGAGCTCGATGCGATCAAACAGGGTTTGCAGCTTGGTGGCTTTGTCGGCTACGTGCACAGGCGTGGCGATCTTGCCGCAACCGTGCAGCATGCCGGCAATCTTGAGCTCGTAACGGTCGCGCTCGGTGGTTTGAAAGCTGGCATAAGGGCCGTCGGTGGTGGCATCCACGGCCGAGGCCAGCATCATGGTCAGCGCCGGCACACGGTGGAAGCGGTCACGGGCGTAGGGTGACTTGTCGTCGATCGCGGTGTTGATCAGTTGCACAAACGACTCGAACAGCGTCTCCAGCTGGGTCACCAGTTGCCGGTTGCTCAGCGCAATGGCGGCCTGCGAGGCCAGTGATTCGACCAGGCGCTGGTCGGCTTCAGAGAATGTGACAACCCGGCCCAGGCCCGGCTCCAGCGCGTTGATGAGCTGCAGCACGCCAATCACTTCGCCGTCGAAGTTTTTCATCGGTACGGTTAAAAATGACTGTGAGCGGTAGCCGGTTTGGGCATCAAACGCCTTGGTACCCGAGAAGTCGAAACCGGCTTCACCATAGGCATCGGCAATGTTGACAGTGCGGTCGTGGATGGCAGCAAACGTGGCCACCATGGTGTCGTTGAAACCGCCCTCGGCGTTGATCAATTGCAGTGGCGCGAAGTCGATGGGGCGGCCGGTGCTGCCGCCCAGAAACAGGTCCAGCGAGTTGGTGCGCATGATCTCAAAGCGCAGTGCGCTGCCGTCTTCGGTCATGCGGTAGAGGGTGCCGCCATCGGCCTGGGTGATGTTTTTGGCGGCAATCAAAATGCCTTCTAGCAGGCTCTGGGTATTGCGCTCTTTGGACAGCGCTGCTCCAATGGCATTGAGCTGATCGAGTCGGCTGAGCAGGTCGTCGACGAGGTCCATCGCCATATTTGCATTGTCCCGATTAGTGTTTTTTGTAAGCACTTGTGAACTGGGAAGATTAACACCAAATCCTGACCTGCAAGCTCACAAGAATTGCGCACCACCATATCCACCAGTGCGGGTTTATCCGCAAACCTCTCTCGTTACAATCAAGCAAGGTCACCAGTACTGGCCGTGTACCGCACGCAGTGAAGTCCATTTCCCCCCCTACCATCCCCCCTGCCCGCATGGACCGCCGTCAAGTTCGGGAGTGGCTAGTGTTGTTATTGCTACTGGCCCTGCTGGGTACTGGCGTGATCTACTGGCTGGACCGGGCCCATAGCGCCAACCGGGAGCGCGAGCGCAACCAGCTGCAAAACCAGGCCCGTGTGATCGAAGAAAACCTGGTCCGCCAGTTACAGGGGGCCAATAGCGCCCTGACCGGTGTGCGCTACGACATGTTTTATGGCGATGGCGATGCGAGTGCAACCAATGTGCAGCGCCGCCTGCAGGTACTGACCGACGCTATGCCAGGCGTACGCAACATGGTGGTGCTCAACAAAGACGGCCTGTCAGTATGGGCCAACCGCAAAGAACTGCTGGCTAAAGACTTCCATGCGCGGGCCTACTTTGCGGTTCCCCGTGCACAGCCAGATTACGCCATGCTGTATGTGTCACCTCCCTTTTTATCCATTCTGAATACCTATGTGGTGGCCTTGAGCAAGGCGTTTTCTGATGAACAGGGGCAGTTTGCCGGGGTGGTCCTGGCGGCACTCGACCCCGACTATTTCGATATCGTGATGCGCTCGGTAATTTACGCTCCCGACATGGCCGTCAGCCTCGCCCATGGCGATGGCAAGGAATTTCTCTTCGCCCCGCCCGACAAGATTCCGAACATCCCGCGCGAAGAGAATCTGAACGTTGCAGGCTCCTTGTTTCGCCAGCATGTGGATTCGGGCCAGGCCAGCAGCAACTTGATTGGCACGTCGCAACGCTAGAAGGATGAACGCATGGTGGCCATACGCAACATCCTGCCCCCCGAACTGCGCATGAACAAACCGCTGACCATCACGGTCAGCCGCAATCTGGCGGCAATCGATGCGCCCTGGCGTACCGATGCGCTGGCCTCGGCCGGTGTTTTTAGCCTGCTCTGTGGCGGGGCCTGTATTGCCATGGGCTATGTACACAACCGCCGCCGGGCGCTTAAACGGGTCCATGACAGCGCGCAGCAGGCATTGGAGGAAACTTTGCGCCGTTTCGAGTTTGGCCTCAAGGGGGCGGATCTGGGCCTGTGGGACTGGGATATTCCGAACGACGCGCTGACCATCAACGAGCGCCAATGGCAGATGCTGGGCTACGCCCCTGAGGCTACGCCGCTGAAATCGGCCTTCTGGCAAAGCTTTATTCACCCCGATGACGCGCCGGCCGTGCATGCGGCCTTTTCAGCCCATGCCAAAGGTTCGGCTACAGGCTACAAGCTGGAACACCGCATGCAGCACAAAGATGGCCATTGGATCTGGGTACTCAGCCACGCCATGGTGACCGAACGCGACGCTGCCGGCCGGGCCACGCGCATCCTGGGTACCCACCTGGACATCACCGAGCGCATGCAATTCCAGGCCGAGTTGCAGCAGGCCAATACGCAGCTGGCACAGCTCAGCATCACCGATGGCCTCACCGGCGTGGGCAACCGGCGCTACTTTGACCAATGCCTGCAGTCCGAATGGGCCCGCAGCGCACGCCAAAAGCAGTCCTTGGCCCTGCTGATGATAGACATCGACCACTTCAAGCTCTACAACGACCGCTATGGCCACCAGGGCGGCGATGCCTGCCTGCGCGAAGTGGCGCGGATTTTGACCGGCTGCGTATGCCGCCCCGGCGAGCTGCTGATGCGCTACGGTGGCGAAGAGTTTGCAATTCTTTTGCTGGACACGAATGCCCAAGGTGCAAGCGTTGTAGCCCAGCGCTGCCTGGACCGCATGCGCGATGCTAGCCTGCCACATGTGGCATCGCTGGTGTCCGACTGCGTTAGCCTCAGCATTGGCGTGGCCAGCACCCTCCCAGGTCAGAATACCCTGCCCCAGGACCTAGTAGCCCAGGCCGATGCCGCCCTCTACCAGGCTAAGCACCAGGGCCGGGCCCGTTACGTCTGTGCCCCCCAAACCTTGACCGAAACTTTATGACACCGAACCTTGAATTACGTGCTGGTGAACTCATCGCCACCCTGGCCCCGGCCGTGGGCGGTGCCATCGCCAGCTTTTACAGCCAGCGTGGCAGCGAGCAACAGCACTGGCTGCGCCCCAACACGGCCCCCAACCCGGCCACACCCTGGACCATGGCCAGCTACCCGCTGGTGCCCTACGCCAACCGCATCCGCGATGGCCGCAGCAGCTTTGGCCCGCGCCCGCTGGATCTGCCCGCCAACTACCCGGACTCAATACACGCCATCCACGGCACCGCCTGGCAAAAACCCTGGCAGGTGGTCCGCCAGGGCAGCGACCACGCCACCCTGGCGCTGGACAGCCCGGCCGGTGTGTGGCCCTATGCTTTTCGCGCGGAGCAGCGGTTTACGCTGGATGCACAGACCGGCCTGACGGTAGTGCTGTCCGTCACCAACACCGACACCGTGGACATGCCGGTGGGTGTAGGCCACCACCCCTATGTGCCGCACCGCGCCGGTACGCGCCTGACCACCGCGGTAAAAGCCATGTGGGGGGGCGATGCCGAAGTCATGCCGACCACGCTGCAAACGCCCGATTTCTTGGCCGCCATGCGCAGCGGCATTGTGTTGGACACGCTGGACCTGGACAACAACTTCATCGGCTGGAACCAGCAAGCCCGCGTGGATTGGCCCGACACCGGCACCGCGCTGGTGATGACGGCACAGGCCCCGTTCGACTACTTCGTGCTGTACTGCCCCAAAGGAGGCGATATCTTCTGCATTGAGCCCGTGACCAACTGCACCGACTGGATGAACCTGGCCCAGCAGGGCCAGGGTGATGTGGGCGGCCAGTTGCTGGCACCTGGAGCTACGCTGCACACCACCATGGGCTTGCAGCCTATCTGGCCAGTCTGAAGCCAGGGCAGGCGTTATGCTATATATTTAGTAGCTACTAGCGCATACGATATATGCGCTAGAGCCTGTTTTCATCTAAAAACCAGGGCACGGATATCCGCAGTCTCCAGCACGGCCTTCGGCGCGCCGGTATGGGCGCAACGCAGCATGGCCTGGCCGATCTGGCGGGTGGTGAGCACCTGGTTGGGTAGCAGCGCGCGCAGCACGGGCAGCAGCGGCTTGAGCAGGCTGTACAAGATGCGGTAGGAACCGGTTTTGGACTGGATGCCGTCTAATGGCTGAATGATGCCGGGGCGGAACAGGTAAACCGACTTGAACGGCAGGCGCAGCAGGGCGTTTTCGGTGCGGCCTTTGATCCGCGCCCACATGCTGCGGCCTCGCTCGGTGCTGTCGGTGCCCGCACCCGATACGTAGACAAACACCATCTGCGGATTGCAACGCGACAGCACATCGGCGGCAGCCAGCGTCAGGTCATAGCTGATGTGGCTGTACTGCGCCTCGGTCAACCCGGACGATGTGGCCCCCAGGCAGAAAAAGCAGGCACCAAAGCCGGTCAGCTCGGCAGTGACCGCGCTGTAGTCCTCCATATCGGGCACCACCAGCTCGCGCAGCTTGGCGTACTGCTGGCCCAGCGGTGTGCGTCCCACGGTTTGTACCTGTGTGACGGCGGGGTCGGCCAGGCATTCGCGCAACACGCCCTGCCCCACCATGCCCGAGCTGCCAAAAATCAAAATCTTCACCGTGCGACCCCTGCAATCTGGGGCAGCCAGTGCGCCCCGGTCAATGGCTCTGATGCCGCCCACAAACGGGCTGCCACACCGGCATCCCGCGCGGGCGCAGCCACTTTGGCTAGGCGCGGTGGGCCTTTGAGCTCAAACCACCCGTCGGGGCCATAGTAGGCCCCCGCCTGCGCCTGCGGGTCTACCGCTGCAAACAAGATCGGCAGTGCACCCTGCGCCGCCGAATGGCTCACAAACGGCTGCAGCCACCGGTTGATCTGTGCCAGCAGCGGGCCCAGTTTGGGCCCGTTGGCAATCAGCTCGGTACGGGCAAAGCCTGGATGGGCCGCGTAGCTGCTCAGGGCCCAGCCTTCTTGCTGGCTGCGGCGCTGTAACTCAAAGGCAAACATGAGCATCGCCAGCTTGGACTGCCCATACGCCGCCCAGGGCTTGTAGCGGCGCTCCCACTGCAAGTCGTCAAACTGGATGGCCGCCCCACGGTGCGCAATGCTGCTCAGGTTGACCACCCGCGCCCGGCCCTGGCAAAGCAGCGGCAGCAGGCGGGCCGTCAGCGCAAAGTGGCCCAGGTAGTTGATGCCAAACTGCAGCTCAAAGCCGTCGGCCGTGGTCTGGCGCTGCGGCGGCATCATCACACCGGCGTTATTGACCAAAATGGCGATGGGCTGCGCCTCGGCCAGCAACCGGTCTGCAAAGCTGTAAACAGATGCCAGGTTGGCCAGGTCCAGCAGTTCAAACCGCACCCGCGCCTGCGGCAGCATGCGCACCAGATGCCGCACCGCCTCCACACCCTTTTGCGGATTGCGCCCGGCCAGGATGACTTCGGCCCCGGCGCCCGCCAAGGCCAGCGCGACCTCGAACCCCAGTCCCCCCAACCCGGTCACCACTACCCGCTTGCCGGTTTGGGGTGGGATATTTTGAACATTCCAATGCATCCATGCTCCTTTATGCGTGAGTAATCACGCAACTAAAATCCAAAAAAATTTCCGCGTCATTTTGTCTGTGCTATGCCGTTCCACAGCATTTCAAAACCAATATGCCGGTAGCCGTCCGCGGCCTCGGGCTCTCGGGCCATGAAGTCCATGGTGGCTTCGGCCAGGCTGGCCATGCAAACCCAAATGAAGGCCACCGGGTAGTCGCGCAGCACCCCGCTGACCACACTGGCACGGAACAGTTGCTCAATGCCTGCAAAGGGTGCCGCCGCCACCTGCCGGGTTTCTAGGGTGATGGCCGCCGCCGTTTTCAGCTGGTCCATGACTAACTTTTTATCCGGGTTCGCCACACCCCAGCGCACAAAACAGTCCCACATGTACTGCAATTGCTGGCGGATGGCGGCATGGTGCGGGAAGCTGTCCATCATGGCATCGGCCATTTCGCGCTTGATCTCCAGGTACAGCGCATTGACCAGCGCGTCCTTCGTTTTGAAATAGGTGAACAGCGTGCCCTCGGCCACCCCTGCCGCCTTGGAAATGGCCGAGGTGGGCGTGGCCGCCAGTCCGCGCTGCGCGATCACCTGGACGGCGGCATCCAGAATGGCGGCATGCTTGTCAACGCTGCGGGGTCGGGCCATGGGGTTTTGTTATTAATTGAGTAATCACTCAATTATAAACAACTTTAACGTCGGTGGGATGTGCGGGCCAGAAACACCAGAGCCAATGCCGTGATCAGCGCAAAGCAGACAAACGACCAGTTGGCGATGGAGCCGCCCAGAAAGGTCCAGTCCACCACCGTGCAGTCACCGCCGCCCTTGAAGATCATGGGGATGGCGCGCTTCAAGGGAAAGGTTTCGATCATGCCGTACAGATCGCGGCCACAAGTGGCCACTTCGGGCGGGTACCACTGCAAAAAGCTTTGGCGGGCGGCCACAAAGGCACCAAACCCGGCTACCAGCAGCAGCAAGACCACGCCAGCATTTTGCAAGCCTTTTCGGCCACTAGCGCATACAACGCCTGCGCATATAGCTACTAAAACAAGAGCATAGCGCTGCACGATGCACATCGGGCAGGGCTCCAGCCCCACCACGTGCTGCAGGTACAAACCAAAAGCCAGCAGGCCGACACAAATCAGGCACACCAGCAACCACACGCGGCGCGGGGCCGTATCTATCCAGTTCAACAACATCTATAGCTTTCAAAAAATGGCCGCTATGGATGCAATCGCACTACAGATCGCACTACACGCCAGCGGCCTCTTCAATAAACACCTTGGCGCGGCGCGGTGTTACCACCAGCGTATCGCCCTCGTTCACACCCAGGTCCCGGAATGTCTGCGCAGGCAGCTGCGCTTCGACCAAGTTGTCTTGGGTATTGTCACCCGCTTGGTTCGCATCCACCGGCGTTAGTTCCAAACGGGCGATGGGGCCGATCACCAGCGCGCGGCTCAACGTCACCACCATGCCGCGCGGCTTGCCGGCATCGTCCAGGCCTTCGCCCTTGGCGTAGCGTTGCACCTCGATGTCGTGCGGACGCACGTAGGCAAAGGCCTTGGCATCCTGCGCGCGGTCGTGCTCGGGGGCCTGGATCTTGATGCCCTCCAGCTGCACCTCGCCCTCGTGGGCGCGGCCATGGAACAGGTTCACGTCGCCCAGAAAGCCGTACACAAACGGGCTGGCCGGGTGGTCCCATACCTGCTGCGGTGAGCCGATCTGCTCGACCTTGCCCTTGTTCATTACCACCACACGGTCCGCCACCTCCAGAGCTTCTTCCTGGTCGTGGGTCACGAAGATGCTGGTCACATGCAACTCGTCGTGCAGTCGGCGCAGCCAGCGGCGCAGCTCTTTGCGCACCTTGGCGTCCAGCGCGCCAAAGGGCTCGTCCAGCAGCAGCACCTTGGGTTCGACCGCCAGGGCGCGGGCCAGGGCGATACGCTGGCGCTGGCCGCCGGAAAGTTGCGACGGGTAGCGATTCGCCAGCCAATCCAGTTGCACCAGGCCCAGCAGCTCGTGCACTTTGGCCTTGATCACCGCGTCGCTGGGGCGCTGGTTGCGGGGTTTGACGCGCAGGCCAAAGGCCACGTTCTCGAACACCGTCATGTGGCGGAACAGCGCGTAATGCTGGAAAACAAAACCCACCTGGCGCTCGCGCACATGCACGTCGGTGGTGTCTGCACCCGAAAAGTGGATGCTGCCCGCGTCCGGCGTTTCCAGCCCGGCGATGATGCGCAACAGCGTGGTTTTGCCGCAGCCCGAGGGGCCGAGCAAGGCGACCAGTTCGCCAGATTCGATGTCCAGGCTCACATCACCCAAGGCGGTGAAGCTGCCAAACTGCTTGTGGATATTGCGGATTTCAATGCTCATGCTTGTCTTTCAATGGGCCGCAGCCAGCTGGCCGTTAAAGGGGGGCGATGGGGGCGTGGGCACATCCACACGGGGCTGCTCGGGCGGGGCTTCGGCAATCGCCTTCAGCTCGCGCTCGATGCGCCACTCGGCCACCGACTTGATCACCAGGGTGACGAGCGCCAGGATGGCCAGCAGCGAGGCCACGGCAAATGCGGCCACCGACTGGTATTCGTTGTACAAAATTTCCACGTGCAGCGGCAAGGTATTGGTCTGGCCGCGGATGTGGCCCGACACCACCGACACCGCGCCAAACTCGCCCATGGCGCGGGCGTTGGTCAGAATCACGCCGTACAGCAGGCCCCATTTGATGTTGGGCAGAGTGACATACCAAAAGGTCTGCCAGCCAGTGGCACCCAGCACGATGGCCGCCTGCTCTTCGTCGTTGCCCTGGGCCTGCATCAGCGGAATCAGCTCGCGGGCGATGAACGGAAAGGTCACAAACACGGTGGCCAGCACGATGCCCGGCACGGCAAAGATGATCTTTATGTCATGCGCCTGCAGCCAGGGCCCGAACCAGCCGTGCGCGCCAAACATCAGCACATAGACCAGCCCGGCCACCACCGGCGATACCGAAAACGGCAGGTCCACCAGGGTCGTCAAAAACGACTTGCCCCAGAACTCGTACTTCGCAATCGACCAGGCCGCCGCCAGGCCAAACACCAGGTTCAGCGGCACGGCGATAGCCGTGGCGAGCAGCGTGAGCTTGATGGCGTCCCAGGCATCGGGCTCTTGCAGCGCTTCAAAATACGCGCCCGCACCCTTGCGGAAGGCTTCGGTAAACACCGCCGCCAGGGGCAGCACCAGGAACAGAAACAGAAACACCAGGGCGATGGTCAGCAACGTGGTGCGCACCCAGGCGGCTTCGGTGGTGCCCGCTTTGGCGCGGCGCACGGGTTTAGTGAAATTGGCTGATGGGGCGCTCATGCCGGGGCTCCTGCGTGGCGGCGCTGCCAGGCCTGCAAGGCGTTGATCAGCAGCAATAAAACGAATGAAATCACCAGCATCACCAAGGCTACGGCGGTGGCACCGGCGTAGTCGTACTGCTCCAACTTGCCGACGATGATCAGCGGTGTGATTTCCGACACCATGGGCATATTGCCCGCGATGAAAATAACCGATCCGTACTCGCCAATGGCTCGGGCAAAGGCCATGGCAAAGCCGGTCAGCAGCGCAGGCGCAATGTGCGGCAGGATTACGCGGGTGAAGATTTGCAGGCGGGTCGCACCCAGCGAGGTAGCTGCTTCTTCCAGCTCTTTTTCCGCGTCTTCCAGCACCGGCTGCACCGTGCGCACCACAAAGGGCAGGCCGATGAAGATCAGCGCAATGACGATGCCCGCCGGGGTAAAGGCCAGCTTGATGCCGAGCGGCTCCAGGTACTGTCCCACCCAGCCGTTACCGGCCAGCAGCGCAGTCAGCGAGATACCGGCCACGGCAGTGGGCAGCGCAAACGGCAGGTCCACCAGCGCATCGACGATCTTTTTGCCAGGGAAGCTGTAGCGCACCAGCACCCAGGCCACCAGCAGGCCAAACACCAGATTCACCAGCGCGGCAAACAGCGATGCGCCAAAGGTCAGGCGGTACGAAGCCATCACGCGCGGGCCGGTCACGGCGGCTACAAACTGGTCCCAGGTCAGGTTAAAAGTGTTGAACACCAGGGCCGAGAGCGGCACCAGCACAATCACGCACAGGTAAAACAGGGTGTAGCCCAGCGTCAAGCCAAAGCCGGGCAGCACCCGCTTGGCCTTGCCGGTTTTGGCGCGGGCCAGGGGGTTGAAAACCGCTGCCGTCATTTGGCACCCGGGGTGTAGATCTTGTCGAACTGGCCGCCGTCGTTGAAGTGCACCTTCTGCGCTTCGCCCAGGCTGCCAAACAGCTCATTCACGGTGAATAACTGGATCGGCTTGAACACGGCCGAATACTTCTTCAGGATGGCTTCATTGCGGGGGCGCAGCGCGTGCTTGGCCGCGATTTCCTGGGCTTCGTCGGAGTACAGGTAGTCCAGGTATTCCTTGGCCAGGACCTGCGTGCCCTTCTTGGCCACGGTGCGTTCCACCACGGCCACCGGGTTCTCGGCCACCACGCTGATGCTGGGGTGGATGGCATCGACCTTGCCCGCGCCGAATTCGCGGTCGATCGACACCACTTCGGACTCAAAAGTCACCAGCACGTCGCCGATATTGCGCTGCAAAAAGGTGGTGGTGGCGGCGCGCCCGCCCTGGGCCAGTACCGGCACGTTCTTGTACAGCTTGGCAACGAATTCAGCAGCTTGCGCGTCGGTGCCGCCCTTCTTTTTGGCGTAGCCCCAGGCGGCCAGGTAGGCGTAGCGGCCATTGCCACCGGTTTTGGGGTTCACCACAACCACCTGGATGCCCGGTTTGACCAGGTCATCCCAGTCCTTGATGCCCTTGGGGTTGCCGTTGCGCACCAGAAACAGCATGGTGGAGGTGGTGGGCGAGGCGTTGCCGGGGAATTTCTTGTTCCAGTCTTTGGCGACCACGCCTTTTTCGGCCAGGAAGTCGATGTCGGTGGAGGTGTTCATAGTCACCACATCGGCATCCAGCCCCTCGGCTACCGAGCGCGCAATGGCGCTTGAACCGGCATGCGACTGGTCGACCTTCACGTCTTTGCCGGTGGTCTTCTTGATGTGGGCCACGAAAGCCGCGTTGTAGTCCTTGTAGAACTCGCGCGCCACATCGTAGGAGCCATTGAGCAGCGTGGTTTGCTGCGCGGATACGATGCCGCTGGCTGCCAGCAACAAGCCCGCAAACAGGGTCCGAACAGGTGATTTCGAGCGAAACGGAGAAGTGGGCATGCGGGTACCAGACGATAAAAGAGTTGTCCTTTATTGTCTGGTCCGCCGCTTCATTCTCAAACGACTGATTATTTGTTTGGTTAGCTGGATTTCGAATATAGAAGCGAATTAACGCCCCCGGCCGCCCCAGCCCCGCCCGTAACCGCCACCATGGCCGTAGTAATAGCCACCCGACAGCACCACCTGGGGTTGCACCACCACGCCAGGACCGTACACATTGGGGCCGTAGGGCACGATGGCACAGCCGGACAAGGCCGCAACCACCACAAAAGCAGAGACAAGGGCACGCATGGCGAACTCCGGATAAGTAGTGTCTGTACAACGCCTGCCTGCCCATCTCGCCTACCCAGAGGGAATGAAGTTCTGTAAAGGCGACACGGCCCTGCCCACCAACGGGCTTCAAAAGATTGCTAAAGTCGTCCCCTGCATCGCGGGCCCTCGGGCTCGCCCCTCTCTCTCAAAATCTACAAGGCTCCCACATGGCACGCATGGTCCACTGCATCAAACTCGACAAAGAAGCCGAAGGCCTCGACTTTCCACCCTACCCCGGCGACCTGGGCAAGCGCCTGTGGGAAAACGTCAGCAAGGAGGCTTGGGCCGCCTGGCTCAAGCACCAGACCATGCTGGTGAATGAAAACCGCCTGAATCTGGCCGACCTGCGTGCCCGCCAGTACCTGGCCCGCCAAATGGAAAACCATTTCTTCGGCAACGGTGCCGATGCCGCCCAAGGCTACGTGCCGCCCGCAGCCTGATCTTGTCCGAGGCCATTGAATGGCTAACCGACGGCACGCCGTTCAGCCCGCGCTTCGGTGACCGCTACCACAGCGAAGGTGGCGGGCTGGCGCAGGCCCGCGAGGTGTTTCTCCACGGCTGCGGCCTGCCCACCGCCTGGGCCGACAAGCCACAGTGGCGCATACTAGAGACTGGCTTTGGCCTGGGCCTGAACTTTCTGGTCACCTGGGCCGCCTGGCGGGCCGACCTGCAGCGGCCCCGCCTGCTGCACTTTGCATCCATCGAAGCCTGGCCCGCCAGCGCCAAAGACCTGCTGCGCAGCCTTCCTACTGACCCCGCACTACAGCCCCTGGCCACCCAGCTGCACGCCCAGTGGTGGGGTCTGACTCCTGGCTTTCACCGCCTGGTGTTCGAGGGCGGCCAGGTGGTGTTGACCCTGTGCATCGGCGATGCCCAGGCCATGCTGCGCGAAATGGCTTTTGAGGCCGATAGCGTCTTCCTGGACGGCTTCAGCCCGCAGCGCAACCCCGACATCTGGAATCTGCACACCCTGAAAGCCGTGGCCCGGCGCTGCCGACGCGGCACCCGCGTCGCCACCTGGACCATCGCCCGCACTGTGCGAGACAGCCTGGCCCAGTGCGGCTTTGAGGTACAAAAAACCCCGGGTGTGCCGCCCAAGCGCGACAACCTGCAAGGCCACTACAACCCCGCTTGGGAGCCCCGCAAGGCCGAGGCCACCGCATCCATGTCGCCCAGCCACTGCATTGTCATTGGCGCAGGACTAGCCGGAGCCGCCGGAGCCGCCAGCTTGGCGCGGCGCGGCTGGCTGGTGACCGTGCTGGATGCCGCTCTGGCCCCCGCCGCCGGGGCTTCCGGCCTGCCCGGCGGCCTGCTGGCCCCGCTGGTGTCCAAAGACGACAACCTGGCCTCGCGCCTGTCGCGCTGCGGCGTGCGGTCCACGCTGCAGCAGGCGCAGGCGCTGTTGCAAATGAACCAGGACTGGCAGCCCTCGGGCGTGCAGGAATGGCAGGCCGATGGCGCGCCGCTTTGGCACGCCCACGCAGGCTGGATACGGCCCGCCCGCCTGGTGCAGGCCTGGCTGGCCCACCCGCGTATCACCTGGCAAGGCGGTGCCCAGGTCAACAAACTGCAAGCCACGCCCGCAAGCTGGCAGGTGCTGGATGCGCAGGGCCAGGTGCTGGCCCAAGCGCCCTTGGTGGTGGTGGCTGCCGGCATGGCCAGCCAGGCGATCACTGGAGCGGCGTTACCCCTGCAGGCCATTCGTGGTCAGGTGTCCATGGGGCCACGCGGGAACGAGGTCTTGCCACCCTACCCCATCAACGGCCACGGCAGCTTCATCCCTGACCTGCCCACGGCGCGGGGCCGCATTTGGGTGATGGGGGCCAGCTACGAACGCGACAACGCCTGTGCAGACACCACCGCAGCCGACCACCAGGCCAATTGGGAGCGCCTGCAGATACTGCTGCCTGACGCGGCCAGCGCACTGCAAAGCCAATTTGAAGACGGTACCGTACAAGCCTGGGCCGGTATCCGCTGCGCGGCCCCGGACCGCTTACCCGTGGTGGGACAGATCGCCCCGGGCCTGTGGGCCAGCACGGCCATGGGTTCGCGCGGGCTGAGCTTTGCCCACCTGTGCGCCGAGCTGCTGGCGGCGCAACTGCATGGTGAGCCCTGGCCGGTGGGCAAAAAAGCAGCGGCGGCGCTGGATGTGCGGCGCTACCTCAGCAAAGCTTAAGCAGCACCAAAGCCATCGTCTGCCGCAATCACCGCGCCATTCAAAAAGTGGCTTTGCCCGCTGGCCAGCAGTACCAGCAGCGCGTCCAGGTCTTCCGGCTTGCCGATGCGTTTGCGCGGCAGCATCTGCACCAGCTTCTGGCCCTGTTCAGTGCTCCAGTGATGGTGGTTGATTTCGGTGTCGATGTAGCCGGGGCAAATGGCGTTGACGTTGATGCCGTACTTGCCCCACTCCACCGCCATGGCCTTGGTCATCTGGATCACCGCCGCCTTGCTCATGCAGTACACGCCGATCTGCGGCAGCACCTTGAGCCCGGCCATGCTGGCGATGTTGATGATGCGCCCGCCCGTAAAACTGCCGGGGGCCGAGCCTTGGGCCCGCGCCAGCATGCGCTTGCCCACTGCCTGGGCCACGAAAAACGCGCCGCGCACATTGGTGTTGAACATGAAGTCGAAGTCGTCCTCGGTCACGTCTTGCAGGCGCTGGGTGGTGCTCACGCCCGAGTTGTTGACCAGAATGTCGATCGAGCCGACCTCGGTTTCGGTGTGCGCCACCGCCGACTGGATAGAGTCGTTATCGCTCACGTCCAGCTCCACCACGGTGGCATCAAAGCCCTCGCCGATAATCTCGGCCCGCAGTTCCTTGAGCTTGTCGATGCGGCGGCTGGCCAACACCACGGCCGCCCCGGCCTTTGCCAGCGTGCGGGCAAACTGGGCCCCCAAGCCGCCCGATGCGCCAGTGACCAGGGCCACCCGGCCCGAAAGATCCATGCTGTATGCCATTGAGAGTGTCTCCAAGATGATGCGGGAATGGCCCGATTGTGACAGTGCGTCTAAGCCAGTCCGCATAAAATTGCGGCGATTTTGTCCCTTCCGTAACAGCGCTGTAACTGCTATTGGCGGCACCCACCACCTAAAAAGAACCCCATGACAAACGAAGAAATACTGGCCCAGTTTGGTCCCCGCGAAGCGATGGAATACGACGTGGTGGTGGTCGGTGGCGGCCCTGGTGGCTTGGCTACCGCCATCCGCCTGAAGCAATTGGCGGCGGCCAAGGGCACAGACGTGTCGGTGGTGGTGCTGGAAAAGGGCTCCGAGCCCGGTGCCCACATCCTCAGCGGCGCGATCATGGACCCTATCGCCCTGACCGAGCTCTTCCCCGACTGGAAGGCCATGGGTGCGCCGCTGAACCAGCCGGTCACCGACGACGCGATGATTTTCCTGGGCGAGAAATCCGCTTTTCGCACGCCTAACTTCCTGCTTCCTGCTTGCTTCCAGAACCACGGCAACTACATCATCAGCCTAGGCGCACTCAGCAAATGGCTGGCCGAGCAGGCCGAAGCCCTGGGCGTGGAGATCTTCTCCGGCTTCGCGGCTGCCGAAGTGCTGTACAACGCCGACGGCTCCGTCAAAGGCGTGGCCACTGGCAATATGGGTATCGGTAAAGATGGCGAGCCCACGGCCGATTTCCAGATCGGCATGGAGCTGCATGGCAAATACACCGTGTTTGCCGAAGGCGCGCGCGGCCACCTGGGCAAGCAACTCATCGCCAAGTTCAAACTAGACGACGGCAAAGACCCGCAAACCTACGGCTTAGGCATCAAGGAGGTGTGGGAGATCGACCCCAAGCGCCACCAGCCCGGCTTTGTGATGCACACCGGTGGCTGGCCCCTGGACAACAGCACCTACGGCGGCGCTTTTCTGTACCACATGGAAGGCAACAAGGTCACGCTGGGCTTTGTGACCGGGCTGGACTACGCCAACCCGTACCTCAGCCCCTTCGAGGAATTCCAGCGCTGGAAAACCCACCCCAACGTGCGCTGGTACCTGGAAGGCGACGCCGAGCACGGCATCAAGCCCGCCAAGCGCCTGGGCTACGGAGCCCGCGCCATCACCGCCGGTGGCCTGTCCAGCCTGCCCAAAACCGTGTTCCCCGGCGGCGCGCTGGTGGGCTGCGACGCGGGCTTCTTGAACGTGAGCCGCATCAAAGGCAGCCACGCCGCCATCAAGACCGGCATGCTGGCCGCCGAGGCCGCGTATGACGCGGTAACCAATGGCCGCCAGCACGACGAGCTCAGCGCCTACCCCGAGGCTTTCGAGAAGAGCTGGCTGCACACCGAGTTGCACAAGGCCCGCAACTTCAAGGCCTGGTTCAAAAAGGGCCTGGTCACCGCCACGCTGATGAACGGCATCGAGCAGTTCGCCCTGCGTGGCCACATCCCCTGGACGCTGCGCCGCGACAAGCCAGACCACGCCTACCTCAAGCCCGCCGCACAGTGCAAGCCGATTGTTTACCCCAAGCCCGATGGCAAGCTGACCTTCGACCGCCTCAGCAGCGTCTTCATCAGCAACACCAACCACGCCGAGAACCAGCCCGCGCACTTGACATTGAAAGATGCCAGCGTGCCAGTCAACATCAACCTGCACACCTACGCCGGCCCCGAAGCCCGCTACTGCCCCGCCGGTGTTTATGAGTTTGTAAAAACCGATGCCGGCCAGGACCGCTTGCAGATCAACGCCCAAAACTGCGTGCACTGCAAGACCTGCGACATCAAAGACCCGACCCAAAACATCGTCTGGGTCACGCCCGAAGGCGGCGGCGGGCCGAATTACGCGGGGATGTGATTTTTAGGGCTATTTTTCAGATATGAAATATGGCTATAGCGTAGATATAACCCTCGATAGACGCTCCTGTTTTTGATGTCAAAAACAGGAGCGTTTTTTATGCGTTGCCAACATCCTGTCTGAAGGAACCTCTGCGTTGCGCCTTGAAGCCCAAACCCGTCTGGCCCAGTCGGCCATCTGGCTGATTCCGCTGCTGTGGGCGGTCAACTATTTTGTGGCGCGGCGGGCACCAGGGGTAATCGAACCGTACACGCTGGCCTGCATCCGCTGGGGCTTGGCGGGGCTGCTGCTGAGTCTGCACGCCCGCACCGAGTTGCGGCGCGAATGGCGCGGTATGGCGGCGGTGTGGTACCAGTACATGGCGCTGGGCTTTTGCGGCATGGTGGTGTGTGGTGCCTGGGTGTACCTGGGCGCGCAGACCACGGGGGCGGTGAACATTTCTCTTATTTATTCCGCGTCACCGGTACTGATTGCCCTGGGCTCGGTGCTGTGGCTGCACGAGCGCATGCGCGGGTCGCAGGCCCTGGGCGTAGCCATTGCACTCACGGGGGTGCTGCATGTGATCGTCAAAGGCGAATGGACAGCCCTGCGCCAGGTGCAGTTTGTGGTCGGCGACGGCTGGATTGTGGCCGCCATGGTGTCGTGGGCGCTGTACGCGCTATTGCAAAAGATTTGGCCCAGCACGCTGGGCTCCACCGCCCGCCTGGCCGCCATCTGCTGGGGTGCCATGCCGGTGTTACTGCTGGGCACAGCCTGGGAAATGGCGCAGCCCAGCACCCCGCCGCTGGGCACTGAGGCCTGGGTGCTGGGGGTGGCGGCGGCCCTGGTGCCGGGCATCACGGCTTACTGGATTTACGGCTGGGCGCAAAAGATCCTGGGGGCCAGCAAAGTGGCTGTCACCCTGTACCTGGGCCCCCTGTACGGGGCGCTACTGGCGTGGCTGGTGTTGGGCGAAAGCCTGGGCTGGCACCATTTGGTGGGTGCGGCTTTGATCCTGCCGGGGGTGTTCTTGGTCTCACGCACAGGCGCGGTGAAGCGCCAAGGTTAAATACATGAAATTCAGCCTTATTTTCAACCATTAAATAAGGCTATAGCGTAGATATAACCTACGCATGATGCTCCTGTTTTTAACATCAAAAACAGGAGCATCACGTTTTTAGGCTGCCCGCGGCCAGACCTGGGTGTCGGTGATGGCGCGCACATCCACCCGCAGCGGCAGAATCCCGTCGCGGGCCGAGCGGTCGGCCACGGTTTGCAGGGCGGCGATGTCGGCCTCGCTGACCGGCCGGCCTGTCACGGCGGCGCGCCCGGTGATGGTGCGGGCCGCCTCGATCGGCAGGCGGGTGAGTTGGGTATAGGCCTGGGCATAGGCCTCGGGGTGCGCCAGCGCCCAGTCGCCCGCGCGGGCCAGGCGGTCCAGAAACTGCACGATGGCTTTGCGCTTGCCGGGGTCGGCCAGGGCCTCTTCGCTGGCAGTGATGAAGCCTAAAGCGGTGTTGATGCCGCGTCCGTCGCGCAGGATGCGGCCGCCGTTTTGCAGCGCGATGGTGTAGTACGGGTCAAAAATCGCCCAGGCATCAATCTGCCGAGACGAGAACGCGGTAGACGCATCGGTGGGCAGTACGAACTTGACGGTGACCTCATCGCGCCGCACCCCGGCTTCTTCCAGTGCGCCGTACAGCTGGTACTGCGAAATGCTGCCGCGCGCCGACGACACCACCACGGTTTTGCCACGCAGGTCGGCCACGCTGCGCAGCTTTGAGTCGCCTTGCACCACGATGCCCAGCGAGTCTGCCTTGCCGACGCGGGTAGCCACAATCTTCATCGCCGTCTTGCCCACCGCCGCCGCCAGCACCGGCAAGTCGCCCGCCATGGCCGTGTCTACCGCGCCGCTGCGCTGGGCTTCAAACAGCGGCGCCGCGCCCTGGAAGTTGGCCCAGCGCCAGGAAAACGGCGCGCCGTCCAGCGCATTGGAGGCCTCGAACAAGGCACGCAGGCCACCGGCCTGGTCGCCCAGGACCAGCGCCGTTTGCGTCTGGGCCGCGCTCCACAGAGGGAATGCACCCACGGTAGGGAGCACGGCGGCAGCTTGTAGCCATTGGCGGCGCGAAAGGGGTGAGAGTGGGTTGTTCATGCGCCAAAGGTAGCCAACCAGGCCCGCCGCCCCAACGATGCATTCCAGATATGCAAGCTTGCTTTTCTACGTTGGCAAGCGGGTAGGCGCGGGTTACCTTGCAGGCCATGACTAACCCCCTCCTCACCCGCCGCCAATGGCTGCTGGCCACGGCTGCCCTCGGCACCGCAACGGCGCAAGCGGCACCCTCCACTTCCCAAGACCTGCGCGGCGTGACGCTGCGCGTGGGCACGTACAAAGGCCTGTGGAGACCTTTGCTGCAGGCCTCGGGCCAGGCCGATACGCCTTACAAGATCGAATGGCGCGAGTTCAACAACGGCGTGCTGCACATCGAGGCTATCAACGGCGATGCGCTGGACCTGGGCTCGGGCAGCGAGATCCCAGCGGTGTTTGCCGCGCGGCAAAAGGCCAGCGTGCGCTTCGTCGCCGTAACCCACGAGGATTTGAACAACCAGGCCACACTGGCGCGCAAAGACGCCCCCATCCGCAGCATTGCCGACTTCAAGGGCAAACGCATCGGCTACGTGCGCGCCACCACCGCCCACTACTACCTGGCCAAGCAACTGGCCGAAGCCGGGCTGTCGTTTGGCGATATCGACGCGGTCAGCCTGACCCCTGCGGACGGGCTGTCGGCCTTTGCGCGCGGCGACTTGGATGCCTGGGCCATCTACGGCTACAACGGCCAACTGGCCCGCACCCAGTATGGCGCGCGCACCATCAAAACAGCCGTGGGCTATTTGTCGGGCAACTTCCCCATCTACGCCAACCCACGCACGCTGGACGACACGCCCCGCGCTGCCGCCATCGGCGACCTGCTGCAGCGCCTGCAGCGCGCCTTTGCCTGGAGCAACACCAATTACCTGGCCTATGCCCGCGCCCAGTCCGCCGAGACCCGGGTACCGGTGGGCGATCTGGTGGAGCTGTTCAACCGCCGCAGCGGCGACTACAGCCTGGCCGCCGTGGATGATTCCGTGCTGCGCAGCCACCAGGACGTGGCCGACACCTTTGTGAAGCTGGGCGTGCTGGACGGCCCGACCCAGGTGCGCCCGCTATGGGACCAGCGTTTTAACAACTTGCTTACCTCTTGAAAGACACCCCATGAGCGCCGTTTTATCTATCGACCGTAAAGCTTTGCAACTGAATCCACAGCCCCAGCAAAAATTCTGGTTCGACCCCATCCCGCCGCGCACCAGCATTGCCGCCGAGCGCCGCCACCGGCAGGAGCGCCTGGCCGGCGCCTTTCGGCTGTTTGCCCGCTTCGGCTTTGGCCAGGGCCTGGCCGGGCACATCACCGCGCGCGACCCGGAGCTGACCGACCATTTCTGGGTCAACCCGCTGGGCGTGCACTTCTCGCGCATCAAGGTTTCGGACCTTTTGCTGGTCAACAGCCGGGGCGAAACGGTGATTGGCCACCGTCCGCTGAACAAGGCCGCGTTTGCCATCCACGCCGCCATCCACGAGCACAACCCCCACATCGTCGCCGCCGCCCACACCCACTCCACCTACGGCAAAGCCTGGTCCACCCTGGGCCGCAAGTTGGACACACTGACACAGGATGCCTGCGTGTTCCACGACGACGTGGCGCTGTTTGACGACTTCACCGGCATGGTGGTGGATGAAAGCGAAGGCCTGCGCATAGCCCGGGCTTTGGGCGACCGCAAGGGCGCGATTTTGAAGAACCACGGCATCCTGAGCGCCGGCCCCACGGTGGAAGCCGCCGCCTGGTGGTACATCGCGCTGGACAACGCCTGCCACACCCAACTGCTGGCCGAAGCCGCTGGCACGCCGCAGCCCATCGACGAAGCCGTGGCACGCCACACGCACAGCCAGATCGGCAAGCCCGAAGGGGCCCTGCATGCGTTTGAAAGTCTGTACGAAGGGCTGGTGGAGGCCGAGCCAGAATTATTGGAATAAGGGCGATTTTTTAGGCATGAAAACAGCTTCTAGCGTAGATTTAACCTGCGCTACCTGCTCCTGTTTTTGACATCAAAAACAGGAGCATTGTGTTTCAATGCCCGGCCGGGCCGGCTGCCGGTTTCTTGCCGAACAATGCGCCGATCTCGCCCACCACGCCGCGGCGGAACAGCAGCACGCAAACCACAAATATGACGCCCATGATCACCGTGACCCAAGAGCCCACCTTGTCGGCCAGCAGGTCTTCCAGGCTGACGATGGTGATGGCACCGGCGACCGGGCCGAGGATGGTGCCCAGGCCGCCCAGCAGCGTCATCAATACCACCTGGCCCGAGGTGTGCCAGTGCACATCGGCCAGCGAGGCGAGCTGGAACACCAGCGACTTCATCGAACCCGCCAGCCCGGCCAGCGAGGCCGAGATCACAAACGCCAGCAGCTTGAACCGGGCCACGTCATAGCCCAGCGAGGTAGCGCGGGCTTCGTTGTCGCGGATGGCTTTCAAAATCTGGCCAAACGGCGAATGGATGGTGCGGTGGATCAGCCAGAAACCGGCCAGGAACACCGCAAACACAAAAAAGTACATGGCGATGTTGTCTGACATATCCACCACGCCAAACAGCTTGCCGCGGGGAATGCCCTGCAGGCCGTCTTCGCCGCCGGTGAACGGCATCTGCACCGCCACAAAATACACCAGCTGCGCCAGGCCCAGCGTGATCATGGCGAAGTAGATGCCTTCGCGGCGGATGGCCAGCATGCCAAACAAGGCCCCCAGCACGCCGCCAAACGCAGCCCCGGCCAGCAGGCCCAGCTCGGGTGACAGGCCCAGGTCGCGGCACAAATAGCCGGTGATGTAGGCCGAGCCGCCAAAGAACGCCGCATGCCCGAACGACAGCAGTCCGGCAAAACCCAGCAGCAGGTTGAAGGCGCACGCAAACAACGCAAAGCACAGCACCTTCATCAAAAACGTGGGGTACAGCACAAAGGGCGCGATGCAGCCCACCACGATCAGGCCCACAAACATCCACACGGTACGTTGGCGTTCAGTCATTGCATTTCTTTCAGGCTTGTTTGCCGAACAGGCCTGCGGGCTTGACCAGCAGTACCAGCACCATCACCACAAAAATTACTACCGCCGAAGCCTCTGGGTAGAACACCTTGGTCAGCCCCTCCACCACGCCCAGGCCCAGTCCGGTGAGGATGGAACCCAGGATGGAGCCCATGCCGCCAATCACCACCACCGCAAACACCACGATGATCAGGTTCGAGCCCATCACCGGGTTCACCTGCATGATGGGCGCGGCCAGCACCCCGGCAAAGGCCGCCAGCGCGGCCCCCACGGCGTAGGTGGCTGTCAGCAGCACGGGCACGTTGATGCCCAGGGCCTGCACCAGGTCAGGCCGTTGGGTGGCGGCGCGCAGCGTGGCCCCCAGGCTGGTGCGCTCGATGGCGTACCAGGCGCTAAAGCACACGGTCATGGCCGCTACCACGACCCAGGCGCGGTAGATCGGCAGGTACATGAAGCCCAGGTTGATGCCGCCTTGCAGCAGCTCGGGCACCTCGTAGGACGAGCCGGACACACCAAAATAGTTTTTGAATACGCCCTCGGCAATCAGCGCCAGCCCGAAGGTCAGCAGCAGGCCGTACAGGTGGTCCAGCTTGTAGAGGTGGCGCAGCATGGTGCGCTCGATGACCACCGCCACCGCCCCCACTGCCAGTGGCGACAGGATCAACGACCACCAGTAGCCAATGCCCAGCCAGGTCAGCGCCATCCAGGCCACAAACGCGCCCACCATGTACTGCGCACCATGGGCAAAGTTGATGATGTTGAGCAGGCCAAAAATGATGGCCAGGCCCAGGCTCAGAATGGCATAAAACGAGCCGTTGATCAGCCCCAGCAGCAACTGGCCAAAAAACGCGGGTGACGGTATGCCGAAGATGTCCATAGCGGGTGTTTCCCCTGGTAACGCGAAAAAACCAGGGCCGCAAGCGACCCTGGGGAACTCAACTTACTTTTTGATCAAAGGGCAGCGCGATGCCGACAACGGCTGGAAGGCTTCGGCGGCCGGTATCACCGCTTTCACGTTGTAGTAATCCCAAGGCGTCTTGGATTCAGCCGGGGTCTTGACCTGCATCAGGTACATGTCGTGGACCATGCGGCCGTCTTCGCGGATGCTGCCGTTCTTGGCGAAGAAGTCGTTCACGGGGGTCTTCTTCATTTGCGCCATCACCTTGGCGGTGTCGTCGCTGTTGATAGCCTTGACCGCCTTCAGGTAATGCATGATGGACGAGTACTGCCCCGCCTGCACCATGGTGGGCATACGCTTGTGCAGGGCAAAGAAGCGCTTCGACCAGGCCCGGGTTTCCTCGTTCAGGTCCCAGTAAAAGCCTTCGGTGAGGTACATGCCTTGCGTGGTTTTGAGGCCCAGGGCGTGGATGTCGGTAATGAACATCAGCAGACCCGCCAACTGCTGCTTGCCGGTGATGCCAAATTCTGCCGCCTGCTTGATGGAATTGATGGTGTCGCCGCCCGCGTTGGCCAGACCGATGATTTGCGCGCCCGATGACTGCGCCTTCAGCAGGAAGGACGAAAAGTCCGACGTAGGGAACGGGTGGCGCACGCTGCCCACCACCTCACCGCCGTTGGCCTTGACCACATCGGCTGCGTCTTTTTCCAGTGCCTGGCCAAAAGCGTAGTCGGCCGTCAGGAAGAACCACTTCTTGCCGCCTGCCTTGGTCACGGCCTTGGCCGTGCCGTTGGCCACGGCATAGGTGTCGTAGGTCCAGTGCACGGTGACATCGTTGCAGGCTTCGTTGGTGATGGCGGTGGAGCCTGCGCCATTGATGAGGACGATGCGGTTCTTTTCCTTGGCAATCTTTTGCACCGCCAGTGCGGTGGACGAGGTGACCATTTCGGTGATCACGTCCACCTTGTCGCGCTCGATCCATTCGCGCGCCTTGTTGCTGGAGATGTCGCCCTTGTTTTGGTGGTCGGCCGAGACCATTTCCACCTTGAAACTTGGCTTTTCAGCGGCCACGAAATCGTCGATCGCCATCTTGGTGGCAATGACGGTGCCGGGGCCGGCCAGGTCGGAATAGGTGCCCGACAGGTCGGTCAGCACGCCGATCTTGACCACGCCGTCCGACACCTGGGCCTGGGCGGCAGTCGCCAATACGAGGGACAAGGCCACTGCTTGGGCAAGAGGTTTGAGTTTGCGTTTCATGGGAGTCTCCTTAGGTCAACAATTAAAAATTCACGCCCCAAAGGATGTGAATGCCCGGCTAAACACCGAGCAATGCTTGCATCGCGCTGGTCTTATCCGCCAGCTCATCTTTGTGCACCACCATAGCCACCTGGCCATGCTCCAGCACGTAATGCCGGTCCGCCAGCGGGGCGGCAAAGCGAAAGTTCTGCTCCACCAGCACGATGGTGTAGCCACGGGTTTTCAGCAGGCGAATCACCTCGCCCAGCTTTTTGACGATCACCGGAGCCAGGCCTTCGGTGATTTCGTCCAGCAGCAGGGTTTTGGCCCCTGTGCGCAGAATGCGCGCCATGGCCAGCATCTGCTGCTCGCCACCCGACAAACGCGTGCCGGGGCTGTTGCGCCGCTCCAGCAGGTTGGGAAACAGGGTGTAAATCTCGTCCAGCGTCATGCCACCGGGGGCCACGATAGGCGGCAGCAGCAGGTTTTCTTCGGTGGACAGGCCCGCAAAGATGCCGCGCTCCTCGGGGCAATACCCCATGCCCAGCCGGGCAATGCGGTGCGGGGCCATGCCATTGATCTCTTGCCCGTTGAATTGGATGTTGCCGGTGCGCTTGCCCACCAGGCCCAGAATAGCCTTGAGCGTGGTGGAGCGGCCTGCGCCGTTGCGGCCCAGCAGCGTGACCAGCTCGCCGGTGTTCACGTACAGGTCGATACCGTGCAGGATGTGCGACTCGCCGTAATAAGCGTGCAGGCCCTTGAGACGCAAAACTTCTTTCATGCTTCCACCCCCACATAGGCTTCCAGCACGCGCGGGTCTTTGGACACGGTGGCGTAATTGCCCTCGGCCAGCACGCTGCCGCGCTGCAACACGGTGATGGTGTCGCACAGCGACTCCACCACCGACAGGTTGTGCTCCACCATCAAAATGGTGCGGTTTTTCGACACCTTGCGGATCAGCTCCACCACCCGGCCCACATCCTCATGGCCCATGCCCTGGGTGGGCTCGTCCAGCAGCATCAGCTCGGGCTCCAGGGCCAGCGTGGTGGCGATTTCCAGGGCGCGCTTGCGGCCATAGGGCATTTCCACCGCCACGGTGTCGGCAAATGTCTGCAAATCCACCTCCTCCAGCAAGGCCATGGCACGGCCATTGAGGGCATCCAGCCGCCGCACCGACGACCAGAAGTTGAATGAGTCGCCGCGCTTGCGCTGCAAGGCCACGCGCACGTTTTCCAGTGCCGTCAGGTGGCCGAAGGTGGCCGAAATCTGGAACGAGCGCACCATGCCCCGGCGCGCCACCTGGATGGGGGTTTCGCGGGTGATGTCGTGGCCGTTGAACTGGATCTGCCCCTGGCTGGGCTGGATGAACTTGGTCAGCAGGTTGAACACGGTCGTCTTGCCTGCGCCGTTGGGGCCAATGAGCGCGTGGATGCTGCCGCGCTGGACCTTCAGGTCGACCTTGGAGACGGCGGCAAAGCCCAAGAACTCTTTGGTCAACCCCGTAGTTTGCAAAATGGTGTCGTTCGCCATGCGGTTCCTAATTTTTAGCGCCAGGGGTTTGTGCACGCAGTACGAACTTTTGAATCTTGCCGGTCGATGTCTTGGGCAAGGGCCCGAACACCACCCGTTTTGGCACCTTGAAGCGGGCCAGGTGCATGCGGCAAAACACGATGATGTCTTCCTCGGTGGTTTGCGAATCGGGCTTCAGCTCCACAAACGCGCAGGGCACCTCGCCCCATTTTTCGTCCTGCTGGGCTACCACCGCCACCAGCATCACCGCCGGGTGGCGGTGCAGCACGTCTTCCACCTCGATGCTGGAGATGTTTTCGCCGCCCGAGATGATGATGTCCTTGCTGCGGTCCTTGATCTGGGCATAGCCGTCAGAGTGCAGCACAGCTAGGTCGCCGGTATGGAACCAGCCACCCGCAAACGCCTCGGCAGTGGCGGCGGGGTTCTTCAGATAGCCCTTCATGACCACATTGCCGCGAAAGAAGATTTCGCCCATGGTCATACCGTCGGCGGGCACGGGCTGCAAGGTGTCCGGGTCCAGCACGGCCATGGCCTCTTGCAGCGGGTAGGCCACGCCCTGGCGGGCGTTGAGGCGGGCGCGCTCCTCGGGGGGCAGTTCGGCCCACGCATCCTGCTGCGCGCAGACGGCGGCCGGGCCGTACACCTCGGTCAGGCCGTAGACGTGGGTGATGCGGATGCCAATGCTTTCGCAGCCTTCGATCACGGCGGCGGGCGGCGCGGCCCCGGCGATCAGGCCTTGCACGGTGTGCCCAATGCCTTCGCGCAGAGCGGCGGGCGCGTGCACCAGCATGCTGTAGACGATGGGCGCACCGCACAGGTGGGTAATGGCGTGTTCGCGGATCAGCGGGAAGATGACCGCCGGGTCCACCCGGCGCAGGCACACGCTGGTGCCCGCCACCAAGGCCATGGTCCAGGGGAAACACCAGCCGTTGCAGTGGAACATGGGCAGCGTCCACAGGTACACCGCGTGGTGCGGCAGCTGCCACGACAGCACGTTGTTGGCCGCGTTCAGGTACGCGCCGCGGTGGTGGGTGACCACGCCCTTGGGGTTGCCGGTGGTGCCCGAGGTGTAGTTCAGGGCAATGGCGTCCCACTCGTCCGCGGGCAGTTGCCAGGCAAACTGCGGGTCGCCCTGGGCGATGAAGCTTTCATAGTCCACATCGCCCAGAGCCTTGCCGGGCGGGGCCAGATCGTCCTCGACCTCAATCACGAAGGGCCGTTTGTCACCCAAAATGGCCAGCGCTTTCTCCACCACACTGGCAAATTCGCGGTCGGTCAGCAGCACTGTGGCCTCGCCGTGCTGCAGCATGAAGGCAATGGCTTCGGCATCCAGCCGGGTGTTCAGGGTATTGAGCACCGCGCCCGACATGGGCACGGCGAAATGCGCTTCCAGCATGGCGGGCACATTGGGCAGCATTACCGCCACGGTGTCGCCCACGCCCACGCCCCGGGCTTGCAGGGCACTGGCGAGTTGGCGGCAGCGGGTGTAGGTGGTAGCCCAGGTTTGGCGGCGCTCACCGTAAATCACGGCCAGGCGCTCAGGGTAGACATGGGCCGAACGCGCGATGGTGCTCAGCGGCGACAGCGCCACAAAATTGGCGGAATTCTTGTCCAGGCCCTGCTGGTAAGGGTGTGTGCTGCGCATGCTTGGCCTCCGTTGCCTGCGCGCCGAAATTCGGTGTCAGGTTTATTTTGTTGGCTGGATTATGGGCAGGCTTTTTTACAAGTTACTGACGGGTTACCGCCAACTTTGTTAGGAGTTTCCCCTAGCCGGTGATTTATAAGAAATACGTATCTAGCGCATATTCAATCAACATCAGTTGCTATACTTTATGGAGCAATAAATCCAAAACCTATCCAACCCTAGCCGCTGCCATCGCCGTGCACAGGTAGTCGGCCAGATTGCGCTGGGCGGCGCTCAAAGGCAGCGCGGCGGCCACCAGGGCCAGCTCGCTGGTGGGCACATCGGGGTAGCCGTCGGCGGGGCCCAGCACACGGTGCTCGGCCAGCAAGGCGCTGGTGGGCAAGACGCTAACGGCCAGGCCAGACGACACCGCCGCCTGAATGCCCGCCAGGCTGTGGCTTCCGAACGCAATGCGCCAGCGCCGACCCGCCGTCTCCAGCGCACGGATGGCCCGCAACCGGTAAATGCAGCCGTGCGGAAACACAGCCAGCGGCACCACCTCGCCGGGCGACAAGGTCGGCAAGGCCTGGGGCCCGGCGACCCACACCAGCGCATCGGGCCAGGACGCAATGCAGGGCCCGTTGCCCGGCTCGCGCCGGAGCAAGGCCAGGTCCAGGCCGCCCGACTCCAGAGCGCGTTGCAAATCGCAACTTAGGCCGCTGCTGGTTTCCAACCGCAGCTCGGGTGCAATGGCCAAGAAGCCAGACAAGATGGCCGTCATCCGGCGCGCGTCAAAGTCTTCTGGTAAGCCGATGCGCACCGGAGCCAGCGCCGCCGGGCTGGCCAGCGCGTCTTCGGCCTCCTGGGAGATGGCCAGCAAGCGGCGGGCGTAGGCGGCCAGCAGCTCGCCGCGCTCGGTGGGAATGACGTTCTTGCCGGTGCGGTCGCGGTGCAGCAAGGGGTGGCCCACGCTGTCCTCCAGCCGCAGAATTTGCTGGCTGACGGTGGACTGCGTGCGGTGCACCCGCTCAGCAGCCCGGGTAAAGCTGCGTTCGTCCACCACGCAGACCAGGGTTTGCAGCAGATCCAGATCGAGCATGGTTTTGTCAGTGGAAATTCAACTTAAAGATCAATATTAAATCAATTTGCAAATATCTAAGGCCTGCCGCACAGTGCGGACTTCTATAGCCAACCCACCACTTCCATGACGCTGCAACACACCCATCGGCCCCAGTGGCTCACCTTTGACTGCTACGGCACCCTGATCCAATGGGACGAAGGCCTGCAAGCGGTGTTTGCCGACATCTTGCAGCGCAAGAACGCACCGCAGATCGACGCAGCCACGCTGATCGCCCTCCACGACCGGCACGAGCACGCGCTAGAGCAAACCCCGCCGCACCGGTCTTTCCGTGCGGTATCGGGCACGGCGTTACAAATGGCATTGGCCGACCTGGGGCTGAAAGGCGATGCCGAAGATGCAAACCGCCTGACCGAGCGCATCGGCCGCATGCCTCCGTTTCCCGAGGTGGTGGCGGCGCTGCAGCAGCTCAAGACGCACGGCTACCGTCTGTGCATCATTTCCAACACCGACGACGACATCATTGCGGGCAACGTGGCACAGCTTGGCGGCACCATCGACCGGGTCATCACAGCCCAGCAAGGTGGGGCCTACAAACCGGCGCGCCAGTTGTTTGACTATGCCCATGCCCAGCTCCATGTGGCCAAGGAAGACGTGGTGCACATTTGCGCCAGCCCGCACCTGGACCACGCCGCGGCACGCGACATCGGCTTTCGGTGTGTGTGGATCGACCGTGGTCGGCGCAGCCCGCTGCCCGACTACACGCCAGATGCCACGCTGCCCACGCTGGCGGGCGTACCGGCGCTGTTCAATGCACTCGGTTGGTAAGCCATTTCGGGGTCTAGCACTTATTCCACCTACGCTGGCAGCTATATAAGCAATAGCAAATTACTTTACCGAGCGCAGCCGCCGGTGCTTACTAAAAAACGCCCACAGCAAGGCGCTGGCGTCCGGCCCTACGTTGTCATTGAAGCGCAGCGTGCCGTCGCCACCGCTCCAGGCGTGGTCCAACCCGGCGATGCGGCAGACCGACACAATGGGTTTGCGGCCCACGCGGTAGTCCAGCGTCTGGTAGGCGTGGCGCGGGCTGCGGCCTTTGGGCCGGGCGGGGGTGTGGGTAGTGACCGGGGCCAGGTCGGCAATGCCGTTGACCTGCAGGAACTGCTGCGCCACCTGCTGCTGGTTGACGATGCGCACCACCTTGTCGGCGTCGCCGTGCAGCACGATGGCGGGCATGCGCGGAAAGCCTCCCCCCTCCACAGTGGCCTGCACCGCCTGCGCCACATGGATGCCGCCGCCGGTTTGCATCGCTCCAAAAGCGGTCATGCGGCTGTCTGCCGTGCCAAACACCGGGCCAGAATGCAGGCCCACGGCGGCGATGCGAAACGGGTAGCGCAGCGCGATGATCTGGGCCAGCGCCGCCCCGGCGGAAATACCGGCCAGGTACACCCGGCTCGCGTCCAGCCCCAGCTTGGTCACCACTTGGGTGACCGTGCCCACCACCAGAGCCGCCTCGCCGCCGCCGTTTTGCGTGGCGCGCTGGTACCACTGCCAACAGCGGTGGGCATCTATCGCCAGCAGTTGCTGCGGGTACAGCACGGCAAAGCCTTTGCGCTGGGCCAGGGCGTTCATGCGGCTGCCCTGGGCGAACTCGGGGGCCGTCTGGGTGCAGCCGTGCAGCATCACTAACAGCGGCAGCGGCTTGAGGGCCTGCGCCTTGTCGCGCAGCGGCAGGTACAGCCAGTAGCTAATACGCTGTCCGTTGGGCGCGGCAAAGAAGGAGCGGGTCCAGCTGCCGGGCAGGGCTGCGGAGGGTGCGGGCGTGGCTGCGGGTTTAGATGCTGGTTTTGCCGCCAGTTTGGCCCTGGGTTTGGGCGTGGCCTTTGGCTTGGAAGGAGGTTTCGGCGGCGCAAGCGCCAGTTTCACCGCAGCTTTAGTGGCTTTTTTGGTGGCTGAGGTCAAGCTGCGCACCAGCTTGTTCTGTTGGGTCTTGGCGATGCGGGTCAGGCTTTTCAACCATAGGCTGCTAAAACTTTTTGCCATGGCGGTGGTCCGTTTAGGTTAATCGCGGTCGGGGGCGATGGCTTCAGCGTAGTCGTACAGGGCGCCCAGAATTTCTTCACCGCGCTCGTCTGCGGTTTCCGACAAGGTGTCGATCTCGGCAAACAGGGCTTCGATGGTGCGGGCTCCGGCCTCCCCGTCAAATAGGCGTGCGGCGCGGTGGGCTTCCCAACGGGCCGCCTCTTGCGCACTCAGGGTGGCGGGGAAGTTGCGGGCGCGGTAGCGAAACAGCAGCTCGGTCAGGCGGTCGTCGTCAAAGCTGGCACGGTTATCGGCCTCGTTTTGGGCCAATTTTTCGGCTAATTTTTCGGGTGAGAGCGCGCGCAGGTCGTTCAGGCGGCGGCGGTCACCATCGCCGACGAAGCCGCCGTACAGGTCTTCATCCACATCTCGCGCTTCTTGCGCCGGGCGGCTAAACACTTCGGGCCAGATGGCACTCATGTCGGGCAGCGCGCGCACCTCGGCTGCGTGGGCGCGCAACGTGTCACCCACCAGACCCCAGCGCTCGGCCAGTGCGGGCGACAGGGTTTTCAGGTTGGACACCAGCATGGGCGACTTGTTGAGGTGGATGGTCTTGATGGGCAGGCGCGCCACGCCCTCAGGCAAATCTTCGGCCTTGCTGAACAGGCGCAGGCGGATGGCTTCGGCATCCATCTGGCCCAGCTCGGCCGGGCTGTGCGCCAGGTCCCAGGCGATCAGCTCGTTTTTATTGTGCGGGTGCATGGCCAGCGGCCACATCAGGGCCAGGCAGCCTTGTTGCGCCGGGAACATGCCAGAAATGTGCAAAAACGGCTTGGCCGTCTGCAGCGTGGTGGGCAGGCCCAGCTCGGCGGCGACACGGTCTTTTTTATGCAGGCCCAGGCAAAAGTCAAACAGGCGCGGCTGGGCGGTGCGGACCAGGCGGGCCAGGGCGATGGTGGCACGCACGTCCGACAAAGCATCGTGCGCGGCCTCGTGCAGCAGGCCGTTGGCGGCGCTCAGGTCGGTGAGCTTGAAACTAGGCTTGCCGTCGGGCGTGGTCGGCCACTGGATGCCGTCCGGGCGCAGGGCGTAGGCGGTGCGCACCACGTCCAGCAGGTCCCAGCGTCCACAGTCGTTTTGCCATTCGCGGGCATACGGGTCGATGAGGTTGCGCCAAAACATGTGGCGCGTGATCTCGTCGTCGAAGCGGATGGTGTTGTAGCCCACGCCGATAGTGCCGGGCTGGCTGAAGGCCTGCTCGATCTGGGTGGCAAACACGGCCTCGGGCACGCCGCGCTGCAGGCAGATTTGCGGAGTGATGCCGGTGATCAGGCAGGACTGCGGGTCGGGCAAAAAATCGGGTGCAGGCTGGCAGTGCAGCATCATCGGCGCACCGATTTCGTTCAGATCCGCATCGGTGCGGATAGCGGCAAACTGGGCGGGGCGGTCCCGCCGGGCATTAGCACCGAAGGTTTCGTAGTCGTGCCAAAGAAAACTGTGGACTGCCATGCCTTCAATCACCGCTTGCTTACCGCTTGCCCAGGGCTATATCGACACCCCGGTTGGCCAGCGCATCGGCGCGCTCATTGCCAGGGTGGCCCGCATGGCCCTTGACCCAGCGCCAATCAATCTTGTGCCCGGCGGTGTTGACCAGCGTGTCCAGCCGCTGCCACAGATCGACGTTCTTGACCGGTTCCTTGGAGGCCGTCAGCCAGCCGCGCGCCTTCCAGCCCTTGAGCCATTCGGTCATGCCCTTGAGCACGTACTGGCTATCGATGTACAGGGTGATGCTGCAGGGCTGCTTCAAAGCGCTCAGGCCTTCAATCACGGCCATCATTTCCATGCGGTTGTTGGTGGTAGCCAGCTCGCCGCCAAACATTTCTTTCTCGGTGCCACTCCAGGTCAGCAAAACGCCCCAGCCGCCGGGGCCAGGGTTGCCTTTGCAGGCACCGTCGGTATACATATCTACGTGGTTCAAATACAACTTTCTAAATCATCAAACAGAGCAGCGTTTTTACCAGATGGCCTGTTGCCTAAGATGACGGTCTTTGTTGGCCCTTATTTGCAATCGGCACCGGCGCTTTGGCCAGGGCCTTGGGCACCTTCCAATTGGGGCCCAGCAAGCGCATGCCACGCACCCGCTTGACGGCCACCACGAAGTAGATAGAGCCAAAAATCGGCCAGTAGCGCTCGCCCGCACGGTCCATCCAGCGCATGCGCTCCAGCCAGGCGGCGCTGCGGGCAGCAGGCCGGTAGCAGCCAAATTGCACCGACTCCACTTCGAAGCTCAACAGGCGCAGCCAGTCACGCAAACGCCAGTAGCCAATCGCCTCGCCTACCTCGGGCAGGTAATGGTTGCCCAGCCGCAGCCGGTGCAGCAGCCGGGTGCGGCTATGGCGCAGGCCCCACAGGCTCATAGGGTTCAGGCCCGCAATCACCACCCTGCCCTCGGGCACCAGCACCCGCTCCACCTCGCGCAGGGTGGCGTGGGGGTCTGGGCTGAGTTCCAGGGTATGGGGTAACAACAGCAGATCAAGGCTGTTTTCTGCAAATGGTAAAGCGGCAAAATCGCACGCCAGGGTGGGCGAAGCGGGCGCAAAATCTGCAGCAGAGCCTGGCATGGCTGCATCGGTGGCCAACCAACGGTGCGGTATGCGGTTATTCTGCAGTGCTGGCAACCCTGGCAGCCCGAGCTGAAGCGCATGGTAGCCAAACACATCGGCGACTGCCTCGTCGAAGCGGCCCCGCTCCCAGTCCATCAGATACTGGCCCGGCGGGGTCCTCAACCATTCGTGCAAACTTATAATTTCGCTGCCCATGAACTTGCTTGCCCTGCCTGCTTTTGCCGATAACTACATCTGGATGGTGCACGACGGACAGCGTGCGCTGGTGGTGGACCCTGGCGATGCACAGCCAGTGTTTCACGCACTGCAGCAGCATGGCCTGCAGTTGGAGACCATTCTAGTCACGCACCACCATGCCGACCATGTGGGCGGCGTGGACGCATTGCGCGATGCCACTGGCGCCACGGTGTACGGCCCGGCCCGTGAGCGCATCCCTGCGCCGCTGCACAAGCTGAACCAGGGCGATCGCATCACGGCCCTGGGTATTGCCTTTGAAGTCATCGACGTACCTGGCCATACCGCCGGACATATTGCCTACTTTGCGCCCGAATGGGACGGTGCGCCGCTGCTGTTTTGCGGCGACACCCTGTTTTCGGGTGGTTGCGGACGGTTGTTTGAGGGCACACCGGCACAAATGTTGGCCTCGCTGTCCGCTTTGGCCGCCCTGCCCGGCACCACCCGGGTCTGCTGCACCCACGAATACACACTGGGTAACCTGAAATTTGCCCGCGCTGTGGAACCAGACAACACCGCGCTGGCTCTATACCAAGCCGAGTGCGTTGCCAAGCGTGCGGCCGATGTGCCCACCTTGCCCTCCAGCATTGCGCTGGAACTCCAAATAAACCCTTTTTTGCGCACACGCCATGCCACGGTCCAACAGGCCGCGCAGGCGTTTGATGCCTCCACCCTCGACGAAGCCAGCGTGTTAGGCGCACTTCGCACCTGGAAGAACCAGTTTTAATGAAATTTATCCATCTTGCTGGCCTGTCTGTCCTTATTTGGCTGACCGGCTGCGCCACCGTCGGGACACCCACCGCAGGCGGGATTCAGCCCAACGCAGCGTCCACCTCGCCAGCAACAGACCCCAAGCAAGCGCTGGTGCCGCCCCACACCGCTGTGTACCCACGCGGTACGCTGCAGCCCATTACCGCGGCAGATGCCCCATCGCGCGGTGTCGCCCAGCTCAAGGCCCCGGCCGACCTGTGGGAGCGCATCCGCCGCGGCTTTGCCATGCCCAACCTGCAAAGCGACCTGGTGGTAGACCGCGAGCAGTGGTACGCCACCCGCCCAGACTACATCCAGCGCATGACCGAGCGGTCCAGCAAATACCTGTTCCATGTGGTGGAAGAGCTGGAACGCCGCGGCATGCCGACCGAACTGGCCCTGCTGCCCTATATCGAGAGCGCCTTCAACCCGCAGGCCGTATCCAGCGCCAAAGCAGCGGGCATGTGGCAGTTCATGCCGGCGACCGGCAATTATTTTGAGCTGAAGCAAAACATCTTCCGCGACGACCGGCGTGACGTGCTGGCATCGACCCGCGCCGCCCTGGACTACCTGCAAAAACTCTACGGTATGTTTGGCGACTGGCAACTGGCCCTGGCAGCCTACAACTGGGGCGAAGGCAGCGTCAGCCGGGCGATTGCCCGCAACCAGAAGCTGGGCCTGGGCATTAGCTACTCCGAGCTGAACATGCCTGCCGAAACCCGGTTGTATGTGCCCAAGCTGCAAGCGGTAAAGAACATCATCGCCAACCCGGACATGTTCCGCACCGAGCTGCCACTGATTGAAAACCACCCCTACTTTCAAAGTGTAGACATCTCGCACGACATTGATGTCACCCTGGCTGCCAAGCTGGCCGACGTGAAACTGGAGGACTTCAAGGCGCTGAACCCGTCGTCGCACCGCATGGTGATCTTGGCCGCAGGCACGCCGCAGATCTTGCTGCCCTGGGACAACGCCACCGTGTTCACCCGCAATTACGATGCCTACACCCAGGGCCAGTACGCCAGCTGGACGGCCTGGACGGCTCCCAGCACCATGAGCGTCAGCGCCGCCGCCCAGCAAGTCGGCATGAGCGAATACGACCTGCGCAGCGTCAACAATATCCCGCCGCGCATGCTGATCAAGGCGGGATCGGCGCTGATCGTGCCACGCTCGGCCAGCATGCAAGACGTGAGCGGGAAGGTGGCCGACACCGCCCAGCTCAGCCTTTCGCCCGAGATCGTCAACCGCAAAGCTGCCGTCAAGGCGGGCAAGCGCGACACGGTAGCCAGCATTGCCAAGCGCTACGGTGTTACCGCCAGCAACGTGGCCGACTGGAACGACCTCAAGGTCAACGCAGCCTTCAAAGCCGGGCAACAGGTGGTTTTGTACCTGCCCGTGCGTCTGACCAAAACCCGCGCCAGCGCCCCAATTGCAGAACGTACGCAGGGCAAATCGGCCATCACCAAGACCCGCAGTGCCGATAGCAGCAAAGCGGCGCGACCCGCCAAAGCCGTGCCGTCCACGCGCAAAAAGAAACAGTAGGAGTCGCTTAGGCGCGAAACCGCTCCTTGGCCCGCTGGGCAAAGTCGTTGGTATAGGTTTTGCCCAGGTCGATCCGGGCTGCCTTGACCAGCGGATCGAAGCTGCCCAGGGCTTTCCACGCCGTTTGCGGGCCGTCCTCGGGCAGCAGCCCATCGGGTGATATGGCCTCGCGGGCTTTGTTGAATGCCGCCAGGTACACCGCGCGGTCGCCCAGAAAATAGCTGTCGGGCACGATTTTGACGATGTCGCTGGGCCCCGCCGTTTGCAGCCATTTCAGCCCATGCACCATGGCGTTGGTGAGTGCCTGCACAGTGTTGGGGTACCTGCGGACGAATTCCAGCGGGGCATAGACGCAGGCGGCGGGCATGGCCCCGCCAAACACATCCAGCGCGCCTTTCAGTGTGCGGGTGTCCGACACGATCTTGACATCGCTTTTTTGCTCCAGCATGCCCATCACCGGATCGGTATTGCAAATGGCATCGATCTGACCGGAGCGCAAGGCCCACAGGGCTCCACCGGCCGAGCCGATGCCGACAAACTGCACCTCGCCCGAGCCCACGCCCGCCCGCGCCAGCACTACATTTGCCACCATGTGCGAAGGAGCACCCAGCGCGGCTACGCCAATTTTCTTGCCCCGCAGGTCGGCCAGCGTGCGGTAGCCGGGCATGTTGTGGGTTGAGATACCCAGCGCAATTTGCGGTGCCCGGCCTTGCAGCACGAACGACTGGAACATTTGGCCCTTGGCCTGGCCGGTGATGGTGTTTTCAAATGCCCCGGCAAACACGTCTGCCGTACTGCCCGGCATCGCCTGGGGCGAGCGCATGCCGCCCACCAGGTCGCTGATCTCTACCTCCAGACCCTCGGCCTTGAAATAGCCCAACTGGTCGGCAATCGTCAGCGGCAGGTGGTAAAGCGCAGCTTCACCGTCCACGGCCAGCGTGAGCCGGGTCTTTTCCAGCTTGGTTTGGGCGCGGGTGGATGTCGCATGGAAACCTGCGGCCAGCAGGGCAGCAGCAACAAAGGCACGGCGGGGAAGTAGGTGTGTGGACATGCAGGTGGTGTGCGCCCCAGCATAAGGCTCATCCATTTGTTACACATTGGGAGCATCCCCGTCCGGGTTTGCCCGTAACGTTTTGGGCTACGGGTTAACGCCGGTCTACAAACGCATGCGCGATAGTGCCCAGATCCACATACTCCAGCTCACTGCCCACCGGCACACCACGCGCCAGCCGCGTCACCTGCAGACCCCGCGCCTTGAGGGCTACGCTAATCACATGGGCCGTGGCTTCGCCCTCGGCGGTGAAGTTGGTGGCCAAAATCACCTCTTGCACCAGGCCGTTGCTGGCCCGGTCAATGAGCTTTTGCAGGCCGATGTCTTTAGGCCCTACCCCGTCCAGCGGGCTGATTTTGCCCATCAGTACAAAGTACAAGCCCTTGAATGCCGCCGTGCGCTCCACCGCCGACTGGTCGGCCGGATTTTCCACTACACACAGCTTGCTGGCGTCTCGCGACTCGTCCTGGCAGGTATCGCAGATGTCTTCTTCGGTAAAGGTATGGCACAGCGCGCAGTGCTTCACGTTGCCCGCCGCCTGCGCCAGGGCCTTGGAGAGCATCTGCGCGCCCTCGCGGTCGTGTTGTAGCAGATGGAAGGCCATGCGCGAGGCCGACTTCACGCCCACGCCCGGCAGGCGGCGCAAGCCCTGGATCAAGGCGTTCAAGGCACTGGAATCAGACATACATGCCTTTAGCTACATTTTTCGTAGCTTCTAGCGTAGACGCCATATGCGCCAGAGGCCTAAAAAGCATTAAATCCAGGCAAAAAAACACCTTCCAGAACACCGCAGAACTGGCTTTGCCAGGCTGCTGGTGTTGCCCCCTGCAAGGGGGTTGGCGAAAGAGGCGTAGCACTGCAGCCTGGGGGTGCGCCACAAGCTCAGAACGGGAACTTCATGCCGCCTGGGAGGCCGGGCATGCCTGCAGTGAGTTTGCCCATCTTTTCCTGGCTGGTTTCTTCGGCCTTGCGCACTGCGGCGTTGAAGGCGGCAGCCACAAGGTCTTCCAGCATGTCTTTGTCGTCGGCCAGCAGGCTGGGGTCGATGGTGATGCGCTTCACATCGTGCTTGCAGGTCATCACCACCTTGACCAGGCCCGCGCCGGATTCACCGGTAACCTCGACAAAAGCCAGTTCGTCCTGGGCTTTTTTCATGTTGTCCTGCATGGCCTGGGCTTGCTTCATGAGGCCGGCAAGTTGTCCTTTGTTGAACATGGTGTTTCCTGGGTAAGTTATTGAAGTTAAACGGGTTTTAGCGTTCCTGGCACGATTTTCGCACCAAAATCGCGCATCAGGGATTGCACCAGCGGATCGCCCAGAATGATCTCTTCGGCGATGCGCTGTTTTTCATTGGCCACTGCGGCATTGCGCTTGGCCGGGCTGTCGGCCACGCTGCCAATTTCAATGTCTAGCGTGGCGTTGGGGGTGATGGACTCCAGCGCCACGCGCAGGCGCTCGCGGCTCATGGGCTGGCTCAGCGATTCGCGTTCGATGCGCAGCCGCCAATGACCGCCATCTACCGCTACCAGTTGCGACTGCAAAGCCAGCTCGCGTACCAGGCCGCCCACGGCATCGGCAGCGATCAGCTGCTGCACCGTGGCGTGCCAGTAATCGCCGTCTGCAGTGTGTACCGGGGGCGCGGCCACCGTAACCGTGCGCGCTTGCAAACGTTCGCTGGGTTCGGCTTGTACGCGCACGGGCAATTCTTGCACAGTAGGCAGCACGGGTACCTGGGGCGCTGCAGCGGCAACCGGCGCAGCCACGGGTGGTGGTGCGGGAGCTATGGCGGGCTTGACCGCAGCAGAAACCACAGGCGCAGGCAGCGGCATGGGTGCCCGCAGCGGCTCATTCAGAGTTTTTTTTTCCGCCGATTGGCGCACCGGGCTACCCGGCTTGAAGGCCAGCAGGCGCAGCAGTACCATGGTGAGGGCGGCATATTCGTCGGGGGCCAAGCCCAGCTCGGCACGGCCATGCAGGCACATGCTGTAGAGCAGTTGGACCTCATCCGCTGGCATGGCTTGGGCCAAACGGGCGGTATCGGCGGCTTCGGGGTCGGTCTCATCTACTGGCATGCCGGGCACGGCCTGGAGCACGGCCATGCGTTGCAGCACGTTGGTCATCTCTTCCAGGGTGGAGGCGGCGCTCAGGCCGTTCAGGCGCAAGGCTTCGGCGGTTTCGACCACGGTTTTGCCATCTCCCTGGGCCAGCGCGTCGATCAAGCGGAACACGTAGCTGCGGTCCACGCTGCCCAGCATCTGGCGTACCGTGGTTTCCTCCAGCTGGCCGTTACCAAAGGCAATTGCCTGGTCGGTGAGCGACAAGGCATCGCGCATCGAGCCGCGGGCCGCGCGGGACAGCAGGCGCAGCGCACCGGTTTCAGCCTGCACGGCCTCCAGAGCCAGCACCTGGGTCAGGTGAGACAGAACAGTTTCGGGAGCCATGGGGCGCAGGTTGAACTGCAGGCAGCGCGACAGCACGGTGACCGGCACTTTTTGCGGATCGGTGGTGGCCAGTACAAACTTCAGGTATTCGGGCGGCTCTTCCAGGGTTTTCAGCATCGCGTTGAACGCGGTGTTGGTCAACATGTGCACTTCGTCGATCATGAAGACCTTGAAGCGGCCCTGCACCGGCTTGTACACGGCCTGCTCCAGCAGGGCCTGCACTTCGTCCACGCCCCGGTTGGAAGCAGCGTCCAGTTCGGTGTAGTCTACAAACCGACCGCTATCAATATCAGTGCAGGCACTGCAGACACCACAAGGGCTGGCGGTGATTCCACCGGTGCCATCGGGGCCCTGGCAATTGAGCGACTTGGCCAGAATGCGCGACACCGTGGTTTTGCCCACGCCGCGCGTACCCGTGAACAGGTAGGCATGGTGCAGGCGCTGGGTGGTCAGGGCGTTGCTGAGGGCCTGCACCACGTGCTCCTGCCCCACCATTTCAGAGAAATTACGCGGACGGTACTTGCGGGCGAGCACGAGATAAGACATGCCAGGATTCTAAAGGGCTAGCAAAGCCCTTTTAGGACGCGGCTAGCCCTCAATCAGGATCGCGCGAAAGTCGTTCACGTTGGTCAGCGTGGGCCCGGTCACCACGGAATCGCCCAGCGCCTGAAAGAAGCTGTGCGCGTCGTTGTTGTCCAGGCTGCTGCGCGGGTTGGTGCCCAAGGCCCAGGCGCGGGCCAAGGTGTCGGGCGTGACGACGGCTCCGGCGATTTCTTCGGCCCCGTCCACGCCGTCGGTGTCACCGGCCAGTGCATAGACACCCGGCAGGCCTTTCAGCGCTACCGCCAGCGACAGCAAAAATTCGACATTGCGCCCTCCCCGGCCTGTGCCGCGCAGGGTAACGGTGGTTTCGCCGCCCGACAGCAGTACGCAAGGCGTGGTGAATGGCTGGCCATGCACGGCCACCTGGCGGGCGATACCAGCCATGGCTTTGCCCAAGTCGCGGGCTTCGCCCTCCAGGCTGTCACCCAGGATGTACGGGGTGATGCCGGCCTCACGCGCTACCTGGGCTGCGGCTTCCAGGGCGATTTGCGGTGCGGTGACCATGCGTGTCTGGATGCCCGCCAGGCGCGGGTCGCCGGGCTTGACGCTTTCGCCCGTACTGCCCGCACCACTTTCCAGCAAGCTGCGCACCGCGGGCGGCACCGCGATGCGATAACGGTCTACGATGGCCATCGCATCGGCGCAGGTGGTTGGGTCGGCCACGGTGGGGCCAGAGGCGATGTCGATGGGGTCATCGCCCGGCACATCGGATATCAGCAGCGTCAGCACCTGTGCGGGGTGGCACACGGCGGCCAGCCGTCCGCCCTTCAGGCTGGACAGGTGGCGACGCACGCAGTTCATCTCGGAAATACTGGCTCCGCTGTGCAGCAGCGCGGTGTTCACGGCCTGCTTGTCTGCCAGGGTTAGCCCCTCGCCGGGAGCCACCAGCAGCGAAGAGCCGCCGCCGGAAATCAGCGCAATCACCAGGTCATCCGCCGTCAGGCCGGTGACCAACTGGCGGATGCGCTGCGCCGCTGCCAGCCCTGCGGCATCGGGCACCGGGTGGGCGGCCTGCACAATTTCGATGCGCTGGCACGGCACGTCGTAGCCGTAGCGCGTGACGACCAGGCCTTCCAGCGGGCCGCTCCAGTGGTCCTCAAGCGCCCGCGCCATCGCTGCAGAGGCCTTGCCCGCACCGATAACGATGGTGCGGGCCTTGGGCGGCGGCGGGAGGTGCGGCGGAAGGCACAGCGCGGGCTGGGCGGCGGCCACGGCGGCGTCGAACATGCGGCGCAAGAGCGGCTGGGGGCTGGGGCGGCAGTCTGGTCCGATGATGGCGGTCATGGTGGTTTTCTACTTGTCGGGCTGTCGACGGTACCAGCAGATTCAACGGTCCAGCGCAGGGCGCTTGGGGTCGAACTTCCAACCCGGCACCAGGCTCTGCATGGCCATGGCATCGTCCCGCGCGCCCAGGCCGTGCTGCAGGTAAAGCTGGTGGGCTTTTTCCACCTCGACCATGTCCAGTTCCACGCCCAGGCCCGGCTTTTTGGGCACCTGCACCAGGCCGCCCTGGATTTGCAGCGGCTCTTGTGTCAGACGCTGGCCGTCCTGCCAGATCCAATGGGTGTCAATAGCGGTTACGCGGCCCGGTGCTGCCGCCGCCACGTGGGTGAACATGGCCAGCGACACGTCAAAGTGGTTGTTGGAATGCGAGCCCCAGGTCAAGCCCCAGTCACGGCAGGTCTGCGCCACCCGCACCGAACCCGCCATGGTCCAGAAATGCGGGTCGGCCAGCGGAATATCCACCGACTGCAGCGACAGCGCGTGGTTGAGCTGGCGCCAGTCGGTAGCGACCATGTTGGTGGCCGTGGGTAGGCCAGTAGCGCGACGGAATTCGGCCATCACCTCGCGGCCCGAGAAGCCGTCTTCGGCCCCGCACGGATCTTCGGCATAGGCCACCACGCCGCGCATGTCGCGCATCAGGCGCACCGCGTCTTTCAGCAACCAGCCGCCGTTCGGGTCCAGGGTGACGCGGGCCTCGGGAAAGCGGGCGTGCAGCGCGTGCATGGCCTGTATCTCTTCTTCGCCACGCAGCACGCCGCCCTTGAGCTTGAAGTCGTTGAAACCATAGCGTTCGTGGGCGGCTTCGGCCAGTCGCACCACCGCATCGGGGGTCATCGCGGCCTCATGGCGCAGACGGAACCAGTCGTTATCGGCACCGGGATCAGCCACGTACGGCAGATCGGTTCTGGTGCGGTCACCCACGTAGAACAAATAACCCAGCATTTCCACCGCATCGCGCTGCTGGCCTTCGCCCAGCAAGGCGGCGACCGGCACGTCCAGGTGCTGGCCCAGCAAATCCAGCAGCGCGGACTCGATGGCCGTGATCGCGTGGATGGTGGTGCGCAAATCGAAGGTTTGCAGCCCGCGCCCGCCACTATCGCGGTCGGCAAACTGCTTTTGCACCTGCTGCAGCACGCGCTGGTGCGAGCCAATGGGCTGGCCGACCACCAGCGCGCTGGCATCTTCCAGCGTCTGGCGGATCTTCTCGCCACCCGGTACCTCGCCCACACCGGTATGGCCTGCGTTGTCGGTCAGGATCAGCAAATTGCGGGTAAAAAACGGGCTGTGTGCACCGCTCAGATTCAGCAGCATGCTGTCGCGCCCCGCAACAGGAATCACCCGCAAAGCAGTAATAACGGGGGTGGAATGGGTGGGCATGGATGTCTCCGTAGATTAAAAAATGGCGTTTTATCCAAAAACAGCCAAATGTTAACGATAACATTTAGACAAAACAAGCCCACCGCCCGATAAATGTAGCAAAACAACACCTGAATGCCCGCATCGACTAACTGCCACATGGACCACCCAGCCGCCGCAAGGGGCTCATATCCTCGCTTACAATATTGATTGACGGACCTTCCCGCATGGTGAAGCGGCCAACCGGGTCAGGTGGGGAACCAAGCAGCCCTAACTGTGGAGCCAGTGCCGGGGTAAGGTTCGTCAACCCCCATTTCAATTAGTCCTTTAAACTCAATAACTTAAGTGTTATCAAGGACTTACAAGCCCCTTTTGTATCACTTGCCTGTGTCACTTACTCAAAAATGACCACAGGAAAAGACATGGCAAAAGTCGAGGGTTTGAACCAACGGGGTAGTCGCTGGTACGTCAAAATTATTGTTCCCGACGACTTACACGAGACCTACGGCAAGTCACGCGTGAACCCCTCACTGGGAACTAGCGACCGCAAAGAGGCGGTCCTATTAGCAACCCTGAAGCGGGCCGAATGGCTGGCAGACTTTGAGGCCAAGCGCTGCCAAGCTAACCCCGAACCCCTAAGCGCAATAACCCCGGATCTGGCAAAGCTGCTAGCTGTGCTGGTCAAGTTTTTTCGGACACAACGATAGGTTGTTTGATTGCCGATTGCTGTTCGAAGGCATTGGGTGGCAAGTTGCCCAGTTTGGAATGCAGCCGTACGCTGTTATAGAAGCCCACGATGTAGTCAGCGATGTCTGTCATTGCCTCGGCGTGGTTGGCGTAGTCGCGCTGCCAGACCCGCTCCGTCTTGAGGCTCAGGAAGAAGCGCTCCATCACCGCGTTGTCCCAACAGTTGCCCTTGCGGCTCATGCTTCCGACTAGAGTGTGGCGCGCCAGCAGCGCCTGGTGCAGCGCGCTGGCGTACTGGCTGCCCCGGTCAGAATGAACAATTAGCCCTGGCGCGGAGTGGCGCTGCGCGATGGCCAACTGCAGCGCCGCGCACACCAACTCGGCATGCATGGTCGGCGCCATCGCCCAGCCCACGACTTTGCGCGCATACAGGTCCAGCACTACCGCCAGGTACAGCCAGCCGCTGCGCGTGCGGATGTAAGTGATGTCGCTCACCCAGGCCTGATTGGGGAGGTTCGGATTGAAGCGCCGTGCCAGCAGGTTGTCCGAGACCGGCAGCGCATGACCGCTATCGGTAGTGTGGACGAACTTGCGCCGCCACAGGGTCCGCAACCTGTTCTCACGCATCAAACGCCGTACTCGGTAACGCCCGATGTGCAGCCCCTGAGCACGCAATACCGCACCAAGGCGACGGCTGCCATAGACCTTGCCGCTGGCGGCGAACTCGGCCTTCAATTGCGTGCTGACCAAGCAAGCCTTGGGCGCAATTTTGGCGCGCTGACGGGCACCGTAGTAGCCCGAACGGCTGACGCCCAGCACGCGGCATAGCCGCTCGACGGTGACGGCCTTCTTGTGCAGTTGCTCGACGAACTGGTAGCTCATCGAAGCTCGCGGGCAAAGAAGGCCGATGCTTTTTTTAGGATATCGACGTCGCCTCGCAGTTGCTTGTTCTCCGCCTCCAACTGGCGGATGCGTTGCTGCTCGGCGGTGAGCGGTTTGCCAATGCCGGGGCGGCCAGCGCCGTACGGCCGTCTCGCCCAGCTTCAGGTCGCGGCAAACCTCAATCACGCTTAAGCCCTGCTCGCGAATCATCTGCACGACTTGCAGCTTGAACTCCGCGTTGAATGTTCGTCTTTGCTTCTTGGTCATATTTCTCGTCCAGGTGGATTCCACCTATCGAGGTGTCCGGGGGAATCAGACCAGCACAATACGGTGTTCATAGGGTTGCCCATGGCTGCGTGCTGGGCACGGGAAAGAGCGTAGAGGGAGGCCCAGATGGCGTTGTTGCGAGCTTTACGGGCTACTTCGCTAGGTTCGCGTAAAGCGTGGTGCGGGAGATACCCAGCGCAGCCGCTATCTGCGCCTTGGGCTTGCCCTCCTTCACCATGACCTGTAGTTTTGCTACGCCATCGGCATCTAGGGAAGCCTTACGGCCCTTGTAAACGCCTTTGGTCTTGGCAATGGCGATACCTTCCCTTTGGCGCTCCAGGATCAAAGATCGTTCAAACTGACCCACAGCACCCAGCAACTGGAGCATGAGCGTATTGATGGGCGAGTCATCCCCGGTGAAGGTCATTCCCTGCGCAACGAACGACACCGCAACACCTTTGGCCGTGAGACCCTTCACGATCCCCTCTAGATCACCAAGGGAGCGGGCCAAGCGGTCCATGCTGTGGACTAGGACCGTATCACCAGCACGCACGAACTCAAGCATGGCCTGTAACTGGGGCCGCTGTGTGTCTTTCCCACTGGCCTTGTCGGTGAAGGTCTTATCCGTGTGGATGCCGTCCAACTGCCTAGCGCTGTTCTGGTCCAGGCTGCTCACTCGGATGTAACCCACGGTGTGGCCCTTGGACTCTACTGGCGTAGCTGTGGCTGCTGGGTTGGTGCTGGTTGCTGCGCTGGTGCTCATGGTCAATCCGTCCGGTGTAGTTGTGTACGGATTGATTCTAAGAGTCAATCAGGAATGTGTCAATCAATAAGTAAAGCCACCCCAGCCGGACACTATTCCAGAGCATTGCGGCTGTGCAGTTGGGGTGTACTTCAGGCGAACATTTTGGCCTAGTCAGAGCCCGCGCGGCTGCTGGCATAGAGCAGAGGGACAATGATCCAGACAAAGATTAGGTAATCGGCGGAGACACATGTAGAGGCTGTGATGAAAAGGAGCACCCACGCAACAGCAGCAGGGCCGGAGATGGCCTTCTTCTTCATGGAGTCCTTCGTATTGCGGCTGCACAAACCGCACAGCTTGTGCCATCGTGGACGCTGCTGCGCAGGGAGTCAAGCGCCCGGATAAGGCGGGGTACCCACACCAGCAGCTTGCCCCATCCATCCCTACCGATTACCCTTCAAAGCCTAGCCATTCACAGGAGCCACGCCCGTGACCTTACGCAAGCAGTTCGACCAATGGACCACCACGCCACCCAGCAGGGACAGCGAAGGGATGGCGCATGCGTTCGCCCGTGCGTAAGCGTCCAGCCATCCCATCTTGACGAGGTCAGCCGGCGTTGCCCCAACGATGCGGCAACAGCTCCTCGATCCGGTTGTTCGGATGCGCCAATAACCGCTCAAGCACATCCTTGA